>JANNUW010000328.1:0-2673 GCA_031414095.1 Hyphomicrobium sp.
GCAGCGTGAGCGCGTGCGAGGCACCCGACTGGTTCATTTCCGGCGCCACGATCCACACGTCATCCGTCAGCGCCTTGGCGATGCGATGCAACGTCGAAAGCCCATGCGCGCCCGCGCCGTCGTCGTTGGTGATGAGGATGCGCATGTGAGCTCCGTTCGGGTGTTCGGTCCAAGATAAGCGCACTCATGCTTGCCCCCCTACTTGAACTCGGGCAAGTTCTCGATCGTGGTGCGAAAGAAATTCGCAAGCGAGGCGTAGCTCTCTTGGCGGGGACTCGATTTCCGCCAGACCATGCCGATCGTTCGATAGACTGGGCGATCCTGGAGTTCGAAGGTCTTGACGTTGGGGTCCCGCAACAGCTCGCTGCGCACGTACAAGCCCGGCATGAAAGTTATGCCGAGCCCCATCACGATCATCTCACGCAGCATATCAAGACTGGTGCCTTCGTAGTCTAACCTCAACCGTGCGCCGACATCTACGCAAAGAGTTTTCATGGCGTCGTGAAGCTGATGACCGGGACCAAGCGCCAATATGTCCAGTCCTTTTAGGTCGCTGCGCGAGACGGCCGTTCGTTTCGCAAGGGGGTGATCGGACGCAACGGTCACGAACAATGGCTCGCGGAAAAGCGTGATGCTCACGAAGTCAGTGCCGCGCACGGGCAGCGGTGTGACTATGAGATCGTGAACTCCGTCCTCGAGGGCTAGAGGCAAAGAACTGGGAATATCCTCGCGAACGTAGAGCTTAAGTTTTGGGTAGCTCTGGTGGAGGCTTGGCACAACCTGCTGCAGGAGGTAGGGGCCGATGGTGGGCGGTAATCCTAATCGCAGCAGGCCTGACAGTTCCTTGCCACCGCTTGCCGCAAGCATTCGGATCTCGTTTGCATCACGCAACATGCGCCGGGCAATCTCAACGACCTGGACCCCGATTGGAGTAAGCAATACGCGCGACGTGCTACGTTCGACGAGCTGCGTACCAAGCCGGTCCTCGAGAACTTTCAATTGCTCGCTGAGTGTCGGCTGGGACGTGTTGGTTCTCTCTGCCGCACGGCGAAAGTGGCGCGTGTCCGCGACAGCGACGAGATATTCAAGCTGCCTGAGATTGGGCAAGTAGCGCCCCCTTTGCTTGATGTGATCATGCACAATACTACCGGGATACGAGGTAAGCGCACTGGAATGCTATGTTCATAATAGGTAAAGCCGATGAAGCCCAGCAGACATACCGATTGGACGTGGCGCCCATCAGTTTGTAGTCCCTCGTAATCCTTCGCCCATCCGGCGCAAAGAGGCACGTCTGGCGCCCATCGATCTCATTTTGGTCGAAGGATCTGCAAAAAATGCTTTCACGCCGGCTCGGACCTCAGTCCAACCAAGTAAATGTCAACCTGGAGAAAAAAATGAAGTTTGCGGCTTTCAGTGGTGTCTTATCGACAGTGGTTTTGATGGCCAGCGCTGGCATGGCCTCTGCCGAAATCGCGGCAAGCGCCACCTGTGCCCCGGTCACCAACGAGGCTGTAACCGGCTTGTTTGACAAATGGAACAAATCGTTGGCCACGCTCAAACCTGACGAAGTTGCGAAAAACTATGCGCCGGACGCTGTTCTGCTGCCAACCGTTTCCAACAAGCCGCGGACCACTACGGCAGAGATCACAGCCTATTTCGTGGATTTCCTGAAGAAAGAACCGCAGGGCGTCATCGATACTCGCACCGTTCGCCTCGGCTGCAATACCGCCTCGGACGTTGGCACTTACACATTCAGCCTCAAGACCGCCGAAGGTAAGGTCAAGAAGGTTCATGCGCGCTACAGCTTCATATATGAGCTCGTTGGTAACGAATGGAAAATCGTCCACCATCATTCGTCGGCCATGCCGGAAGTTGTCTCTCAATAGATTGGCAACGAGGTGTCTGGGGCAAAGCGTCAGTCACCTCGAAAATGCCTTGGCCCGGCATGACATCCCGGCAACCGCCCGATCAGAACTCGATTGCCAGTTGGGACTGCTTTGAATTCCCCGATTTCGCGGCGAGACCGTAGCCATTGACCAAGTCGCTGCCTGTGTCGCTCGTTGGCAAGGCAGCCCGCCCCACTCGTGCAATGGAACGGATCAGCATTTCGGATGTATCCGGTGCGCCGGACTGCCTACTGTCTTCTTCACACCTCACGCCTTCACGATCTTTTCCAGGCCGCCCATGTAGGGGCGCAGGGCATCGGGGATGATCACGGAGCCATCGGATTGCTGATAATTTTCTAGGATCGCGACCAGTGTGCGGCCGACGGCGAGGCCGGAGCCGTTGAGCGTGTGCACGAAGCGCACGTCCTTGGCATTCTTGGGACGGTAGCGCGCGCCCATGCGGCGGGCCTGGAAATCGCCGCACACCGAGCATGACGAAATCTCGCGATAGGCGTCCTGTCCTGGCAACCAGACTTCGATGTCGTAAGTTTTCTGCGAGGCGAACCCCATGTCGCCGGTGCAAAGCAGCATGGTGCGGTACGCGAGCCCGAGGCGCTTCAGTACCTCCTCGGCGCACGCGGTCATGCGCTCGTGCTCGGCCGCGGACTGCTCCGGGGCGACGATCGACACCAGCTCGACCTTGGAGAACTGGTGCATGCGGATCATGCCGCGGGTGTCCTTGCCGGCCGATCCGGCCTCGGAGCGAAAGCAGGGCGTCAGCGCGGTG
>JANNUW010000329.1:0-5492 GCA_031414095.1 Hyphomicrobium sp.
CGGCCATTCAAGACACCCGGCTCTATAAAATCCGCTCCAAGCAAACGATTCTGGCGACGGGCGCTTTCGATCAGCCGCTCGTATTTTCGAACAACGATCGTCCCGGCATCATGTTTGCCGACGCGGGCCAACGCCTGATGCGCCTTTACGGCGTGCGCCCCGGCACCCGAGCCGTCGTCGCAACCAGCAATCGCTTCGGTTATGAGGCGGCGCTCGATCTGCTGGATGCCGGCGTGGCCGTCGCGGCGATCGTCGATCTCAATCCGGCGCCTGGCAGTGGCGCTGAACTTTTGAAAGCGCGCGGCGTAAGGATCATTCCGGGCTCAACCCTCATCGAGGCGAAGGGTGCCAAACACGTCGAGAGCGTTGCTGTCGCATACATCAGCGGCGAGGGCAGCGTGGCGGCCGCGCGCGAATGGATCGCGTGCGATCTCGTCATCATGAGCGTCGGCTACACGCCCGCACTCAATCTCGCCAGTCATGCCGGCGCCAAGGTCGTCTACGATCCCGCTATCAATATGCATACCACGGCCAATGTGCCCGAAGGCGTTCACCTTACGGGATCGGCGGCCGGGATCTGGAGCAACGAGGCCGTAACTCTCGCGGCTCGAGGTGTTGGAGCTGGTGCAGCCAAGCGCGCGCAAGTCCTGCCGGTTAGCGAAGCACAAGCTGCGGCCAGCGATGCCGAGGCCGCCACGATCACGCACCCGTATCCGATTTTCACGGAGAAAGGCGCGCGCGATTTCGTCGACTTCGATGAGGATTTGAAAACCAAAGACATCGTCAACACCGTCAAGGACGGCTACGACGACATCCAACTCGTGAAGCGCTATTCGACGGCCGGATTGGGTTCGAGCCAAGGACGCCACACCAACCTCAACACTATTCGCATCGTCGCGCGCCAGACCGGCAAGACGCTCGAGAAAGTCGGCACCACCACATTCCGGCCGCCGCTCATCGGCGAAAAATTTGGCCACATGGCGGGCCGCGCGTTCGAGCCGGTGCGGCTGACATCGATGCACGACCGGCACACAGAACTCGGCGCACAAATAATGCCCGCCGGAATGTGGATGCGCCCAGCTTATTATGGCGCCAAGACAAACAGCACGGCAGCCATCGAGGCCGAAGTCAAAGCCGTGCGCGAAGGCGCCGGCATCATCGACGTCTCGACGCTTGGTGGCCTCGATATTCGCGGGCCCGACGCGGCGGCTTTCATCGACCGCATGTACACGTGGGCCTACGACAAGCAACCGGTCGGGCGCGCGCGCTACACGCTCATGACGGATATGTCGGGCGTCATCATCGACGACGGCGTCGCCTGCCGTTTGCACGAACGCCATTTTTACGTGACGGCCACGACCAGCGCAGTCGATCAAGTCTACCGCGCCATGACGTGGTTCAACGTGCAATGGAAAATGGACGTCGACGTTGCCAACGTCACGGCGGCTTACTCGGCCGTCAACCTTGCGGGCCCGCGCGCGCGCGAAATCGTGCAGAAACTTTCCACGGATATCGATTTCAGCAAAGACGCGTTTCCCTACATGGGGGTGCGCACGGGTCAGCTCGCGGGCATTCCGGTGCGCGTGCTGCGCGTCGGATTCGTGGGCGAAGCCGGTTACGAAATCCATTGTCCGTCTGGCTTTGGCGAGGCGCTGTGGGACACGCTGATGGAGGCGGGCAAACCGCTCGGCCTCAAACCGTTCGGCGTCGAGGCCCAGCGCATTTTGCGGCTAGAGAAGGGTCACATCATCGTCGGGCAGGATACCGACGGCCTGACGCATCCTGCCGAGGCCGGCATGGAGTGGGCGCTCGCCAAGAAGAAAACCTTCTATGTCGGCAAGCGTTCGATCGACATGCAGATGGGCAAGGGCGTCACGCGCAAACTCGTGGGCTTTGCGGTGACCGGCTCCGATGCGCCGGCTCCCAAGGACTGCCATCTCATCATTCGCGATGGAGAGATTGCCGGCCGCATCACATCGGTGGTCAAATCGCCGACGCTCGGCCGCTCGATCGGGCTCGCATTCCTGCCGCCAGCCATGTCGGCCGTTGGAACACCGTTCCAGATCCGCGTCGACGGCGGGCTGATGGTTGATGCGGAGGTTGTCGCGACTCCATTCTATGATCCCGACAACAAGCGCCAAGAACTTTGAGGGAGATTTGAAATGACCGAGGCACTCCCACAACTTCGCCGCACGCCGCTGCGCCGCGCGCTCGACGACGACGTTGCGATGCCGCCCGATGCCATCGCGACGATGGGAGTGTTCATGGCCGATCTCTCGGCTCTGCCGCGTCTCGGCTTTAAGGGCCGGGGCACAATCGCGGCCATGAAGACGAGGAGCGTAACGGTCGAAGCCGAGACCAACAAGGCTTTTGTACAGCCCGATGGCGGCCTGTGCCTGGTGCTGGCGCCCGGCGAGGTCATTTTGCTCGGCAATCCCTTGGCGGGCGCGGCCGACTCGCCAGATGCAGCCGCATTCGATGGAATGCTGACATCGTGGAAGCTTGAAGACGAGGAGCGGACCTACCCGCTGCTGCGCCGCGATAGTCACGCCTGGTTTGTGCTCGGCGGCAAACACGCGGGAGATATGCTGGCAAAAATCTGCGGCGTCGATTTGAGGCCGCACAAGTTCGCCAATCATTCTATTGCGCAAACGTCAGTCGCCAAAATGTCGGCCATCGTCACGCGGGCCGATTTCGGCACGACGCTAACGTTTCATCTGCTTGCAGACAGCGCCGCCGCCCTATACTTTTGGACCAGTCTCATGGATGCAGCCCATGAATTCGGGGGGCGAAGGGTGGGGCTCACGGCACTTGCGGAGCTCAAGCCCTGATGTCAAAACGCAGCGAAGTCCAAGCCAAACCTGGAAAAGCGGCTTCGAAGGCGGCTCCGCGGGATGGCGCCGCAGCAACCGTTCAGCCCATGAAGAAAACGGCCTTGCAAGAGTTGCTCGACGATGAGCCATCACTTGATGGCGGCACCTTGATCGCCAACGACCAGGACCCGCACGCCCTCGACGGCGCCCGCGACAACATGCTGGAAGTTGCCATCGGGCGCGAAGTGCGCAGCTTCCGCAAGAAGCTCGGAATTACGGTTTCCGATCTCGCGCGCGCGACCGGACTGTCGCTTGGTATGTTGTCCAAAATTGAAAACGGCGTCACGTCGGCATCGCTGACCACTTTGCAACGCCTATCGCGCGCATTGGGTGTTCCGGTAACTGCGCTATTCCGGCGTTTTGAAGAGCGGCGCGACGCGGTTTTCGTTTCAGCCGGCAAAGGATTGGTGATCGAGCGGCGCGGCACCCGCGCCGGCCATCAGTATCAGCTGCTCGGACATTCGGGCGGCACTAGCGGTAGCGTCATCGTCGAGCCGTACCTGATTACGTTGACGCACGAATCAGATGTGTTTCCGTTGTTCCAGCACAGCGGCCTGGAGTTTCTATACATTCTGGAAGGTGAGGTCGTTTACCGCCACGCCGACAAACTTTATCCGATGGGGCCCGGAGATAGCCTGTTCTTCGATGCGGATGCGCCGCACGGGCCGGAAGAACTCGTCAAACTGCCGATCCGGTTTTTGTCGGTGATTAGTTATGCAAGAGAGGTGGAGTAGGTTTAGCGTAAGTTCGGCGCAGGCTCGCCTTCTCTCACCGGCCGAACACGTAGCAGGCATGGATTTTGTTTTTGCCAACGATTTTGCCAACCAAGACGTCTCCCCCACCACGTCATGGCCGCGCAGGCGGCCATCCACGACAGGCCTCAACGATCTCTGGAGCGAGCCCGATAGCCCGCGTAGGAAGGATCTCATGCGAACGCTGGATCAGCTCAATAGCGACTTTGGTAGAGGAGCGGTGAGGTTTGCTGCCACGGGAATAGAGCAAGGGTGGAAACTGAGAAGCGAGCAGCGTTCGCCACGGTTTACGACCGATTGGCGCGAAATCCTGTCGGTAAGCGGCTGACGGCTTGGAATGGGCAAATCTATATAATTTGATCTATAAACAGGTCAGGAAGAAGGTTCCGGATCTATTTATGGATCATCTCTTGACAAATCAGCCCCAACTAAGCTATCGTGATCTATAAACAAGTCGGGAAAGCGCGTCGCGCTCTATTTATAGATCAAATCAGAATGTCAAAGCCAGCAGATCGTCCATATTCTCGGTATACCAAGGAAGCCGTGAGCTTGATGGGACAACTCATCCGGGCGGCTCGGATTGAGCGCAAGCTTACCGTCGCAGAACTGGCGGAGAGAGCCGCTGTTTCGAGAGGCCTCGTGCAGAGGATTGAGCAAGGCGACCCCGGCTGTGCCGTGGGGGCAGTGTTCGAAGTTGCTTCGCTCCTTGGCATCAAGCTCTTTGACTCCGATCAGCCAAGACTGAGCGCCAATAACGCCATCGTGCAGCAAACCCTCACGCTTCTTCCGAAGGCTGCACGCGACACTAGAAAGCCGGTAAAAGATGACTTCTAAGAAAAATGAAAAAAAAACCCCAAGAGGTGTTTGTTTGGGTCTGGCTGCCGGATGCGACCGAACCTGTGGTTGCCGGCCGTATTGAGCTCGACGGGAAGCGTCAGGTCTTCAACTACGGACGAAGCTACCTCGACAAGCGCGTCTCCCTTCCAATTTACGAACCCGAGCTACCGCTGAAGTCTGGCGCCATAGAGCCATTGGACGGCCTGAGCATGGCTGGCTGCCTGCGCGATGGTGCGCCTGACGCATGGGGTCGCCGTGTCATCATCAATCGCCTTCTGGGTCAGAAAGGCGAAGCAATCGATGTCGCGCAACTGGACGAGCTCACATACCTGCTCGAGTCGGGGTCAGATCGAATTGGGGCGTTGGATTTTCAGAAGTCCTCATCAAAGTTTGAACCTCGCCTCGGCAAGCAGGCAACTCTTGAGGAACTGCTTTCCGTGGCAGAACTCGTTGAGAAAGGCGTGCCGATCACGCCTGATCTGGAGCAGGCTGTTTTCCATGGGACCAGTTTGGGAGGAGCGCGTCCCAAAGCAGCTATTGAAACACCCACGCAGAAGTACATCGCCAAATTCTCATCCAGCAACGACATCACCAATGTGGTGAAGGCTGAGTTCGTTGCCATGCGTATGGCTGCCAAGCTTGGCCTTAACGTAGCCCACACCGAGTTGAAGCGGGCCGGCGGCAAGGACGTACTTCTGATCGAGCGCTTTGATCGTGTGAAGACTGAGAGTGGCTGGACGCGAAAATCCATGGTCTCGGCGCTCACGATGTTTGGCTTGGATGAAATGATGGGCCGCTACGGCAGCTATCAGGACCTCGCCGAGATCATCCGCAAGCGCTTCACAGAGCCCAAGAAAACCTTGCAGGAGCTCTTTGGTCGACTTGTCTTCAACATTCTATGCAGCAACACCGACGATCATGCGCGAAATCATGCAGCATTTTGGAATGGCTAAACGCTCTCGCTAACGCCCGCTTACGACATCTGCCCTCAGAACAGAAACGGCCGTGAAGCCAATCAGGCGCTGTTCAT
>JANNUW010000330.1:0-3774 GCA_031414095.1 Hyphomicrobium sp.
GCCAATCCGCACGGCGGTAGAGTGCATCGGCCAAAGTGCGGATTTCCAGTTCATCTGCAGAATCTTCATCGAAATAACTGGCGGCAGTGAGCATTCCGGCGAACAAAAATGCGGTATCGACTGTGGAGAGTTCGCACATCCCGGCACGCCGTCCAGTCGCCATGTCGAGAAAGTGGTAGTAGAAGCCTTTGTATCCCGTGGCATCCGGTTCGGTCCCCTGCGGGCTCAACCAAAAGAACCGCAAAGCCGCCAACGTTCGTTTGACGGCCTCGGTGCGCGTCATCCACGAGCGCTCGACCCCAACCGGATACGAAGCCAATGCGAACCCGACGGCCGCGATACTGGCCGGGGCGCCTGGTTTCGTTTTGTCCAGCACCAGTCCGTTTGCAGAGTTGGTCTCGTGCACGAAATAACCGAAGGCATCGCGCTGTAACGCGACCAGCAATTCGACTGTGCTAACGGGGTCGTCCAGGTACTTCGCCAAGTGGCTCGTCATGCCCGCCTCCCTAGTGTTCATACTACTGCCTGAGCGGCAGGCGTTAAAACACGGGTGACAGACTTTGCGATCATGAGTTCTTCGTCTGTGCGAATGACGCGCACGGCAACTTGGCTTGTGTCCGACGAAATCCGTAGCGCGTTTTGAGAATTGCGCTGTTGATCAAGTTCGATGCCGAGAAAGCCTAGGCCGTTGCAGATTCTTTCCCGGATAACGGGCGCATTCTCGCCAATACCGCCGGCAAACACCAGTGTGTCCAGTCCACCAAGGGCGGCTGCAAACGAGCCAATCCACTTCTTCGTCTGATAGCAGAACAGCGCCACAGCTTCCGCCGCGCGAGTATCGTCTGCTTCCTGCGCGAGCAAATCGCGAAGGTCGGTGCTGGTTTCCGAAACACCGAGCATCCCAGAGTCGTGGTTCACCATGCTTTGAAATTGCGCTGCACTCATTTTCTCTGTGCGGGCGAGATAAGATGCCACTCCCGGATCCAAGTCTCCAGAGCGGCTGCTCATCATCAATCCTCCCGCGGGCGTGAAGCCCATGCTGGTGTCGACGCTCCGGCCATCGCGTACTGCGGCCAAGCTTGCGCCGTTGCCGAGGTGAGCAAGGATCACGCGGCCGCTTGTAGCGGCCGAGTCGCCGAGCCGTGCGAGTTCCTCCAATAGAAACTCATAAGATAAACCGTGAAAACCATAACGGCGAACACCCGCCGCCTCGTAGCGGCGCGGGATCGGCAACATGCTGGCGACCCGTGGCATTGTGCGGTGAAAAGCCGTGTCGAAGCACGCCACCTGAGGCAAAACTGGATGGCGTTGGACGATTGCCTCGATCAATGCGATCTCGAGCGGCAGATGCTCAGGGTCATACGGGGTGATGCGGTGCAATTCATTTAGCAACGCAGGCGTGACGCGCTCGGGTTCGTTGTGACCCATCCCCTGCACCACCCTGTGCCCCACGGCTTTGACTGAATCGAAAACGTTCTGCGTTTCGAGCCAGTCCAGGAGAAATGCAACCGCAGAACTGCGACCGCCAGTTTCGATGGCGAGGCTATCCTGGGATTTTCCAGACGTGTCATTGAACGAAAACGTCGTGCCGCTCAGACCGATCCTATCGACTTTGCCGGCAAGCCGCCGCCGCAGAGGTTGGCCCGCCTCGTACACCGCGAACCGGATACTCGACGAGCCGCCATTGATCGTCAGAACTGTACTCGCTGACGCGATTGCGCTATCTGAACCTTTCAACTGACCATTGATGGGCATGTCTGGCTTCTTTTTTCTGAATACAGTTGTCACTGCGCCGCAAGCGCGCTGTCGACGATGCCTTGCGCTTCCTCCAAGATTGATTGCAGATGCGCCTTGTCTTTGAAGCTCTCCGCGTAGATTTTGTAGATGTCTTCGGTGCCGGATGGCCGTGCAGCAAACCAGCCATTGGCGGTGATTACCTTTATGCCGCCGATCGGTGCGTTGTTACCCGGCGCATGATCGAGGACGTTTTCGATCTTCTCGCCAGCCAGTTCGGTGCTCTGTACCTGCTTCCGCGACAGTTTTGCCAGCTTGGCTTTTTGTTCAGGCGCAGCCCGTGCTTCGACGCGATCGGCAAAAGGTTCGCCCAATTCGCGGACGAGGTCGCGATATAAGTCGCCGGGATCGCGGCCGGTGCGCGCCATGATTTCCGCCGACAGCAAAGCTGGAACGATACCGTCTTTGTCCGTGGTCCACACCGTGCCGTCCCGTCGCAGGAATGATGCACCGGCGCTTTCCTCGCCACCGAAGCCGAGTGAGCCGTTGAACAGTCCATCGACGAACCACTTGAAGCCGACCGGCGTCTCATAGAGCTTGCGCCCCAGCCGTCTTGCCACCCGATCGATCAGTGCGGTGCTGACCACGGTCTTGCCGACCGCAGCGGCTTGGTTCCACTGCGGTCGATGTTGGAATAAATAGTCGATGAGCACAGAGAGGTAGTGATTGGGCGCCAGCAATCCGCTACTGCGGGTCACGATACCATGCCGGTCGTGGTCAGTGTCGCAGGCGAAGGCCACATCAAAACGGTCCTTGAGGCCGAGTAACCTCTGCATTGCATACAACGAGGACGGGTCCATGCGGATCTTGCCGTCCCAGTCAACGGTCATAAAGCGAAAGGTCGGATCGACGTCCTCGCTGATCACGGTGAGGTCGATTCCGTAGCGCTCCGCGAGCGGCGCCCAATAGTGCACGCCGGCGCCTCCGAGCGGATCGACGCCCATGCGAATGCCAGCGCCGCGGATTGCATCGAAGTCGATCATGTGACCGAGATCGCTCACGTAGCCGGTAAGAAAATCATGTGCGTGGGTACTTGCAGTGAGGCGCGCTTGCGCGAAAGGGATGCGCCGCACCCCTTCAAGGCTGCCGGCGAGCAACGCATTGGCGCGATCCTCGATCCAGCCGGTGATACCGTTATCGGCCGGGCCGCCGTTTGGCGGGTTGTATTTGATGCCGCCGTCGCCTGGCGGATTGTGCGACGGCGTGATGACGATGCCGTCGGCCAGCCCCGAAGTGCGGCCACGGTTGTAGATGAGGATCGCATGCGACACCGCTGGCGTCGGCGTGAATTCACCGTCCTTGGAGATCATCGTTTCCACGCCGTTGGCGGCCAGCACTTCCAGCGCGCTCTTAAACGACGGCTGTGACAGTGCATGGGTATCAATGCCGATGTAGAGTGGACCGTCTATGCTCCGGCTCTTGCGATAGTCGCAGATCGCCTGGCTGATCGCCAGCACATGCCATTCGTTGAGGCTGCACTCGATCGAACTGCCTCGGTGTCCGGAGGTGCCGAACGCGACGCGTTGCGCCGGTTCGTCGACATCGGGGCGCAGGTCGAAATACGCTGCGAGAAGCGCTGGTACGTCGATCAGCAGTGACAGCGGCGCTGGTTTACCCGCGAGCGGACTGAGTGTGGACGTCATAAGCGTGTTGACCCTAACTCACGTCCATCACGGATCATCTGAATGTTAGGAATTAACAGTGCGGGACTTGTAGCGCAGCGTTGGCAGGTCACAACACAAGCCAACACGCCAGGAGTAGAAGCCGCCTGTCTAATGCGTTGATTTTCTACTCTCGGCCAGTCTTGATCGAAACTGCGATGCTGGCTGATCACGGGCTCCGGCGCTGTACTGCCAGCGCAACGATAGCTGCCACGACCACGACGAGTAGGAGCATGCCAAGCCCTCCGAACCCGCCCATCCCCCAACCCATTCCTTCAAAACCGCCCATCATATCTCTCTCCTTAAACGTGAATGTTGT
>JANNUW010000331.1:0-2070 GCA_031414095.1 Hyphomicrobium sp.
ATGCCGTAGTCGGCGTAAGACTGCGCACCCTCAGACAAAATGTAAGGCACGGCTGCGAGCGACAGGACGTTGTTGATCACCGTCGGCTGACCGAAGAGACCCTTGTGGGCGGGAAGCGGGGGCTTGGCGCGCACAAGGCCACGCTTGCCTTCGAGGCTTTCCAAGAGCGAGGTTTCCTCGCCGCACACATAGGCGCCGGCACCCATGCGGACTTCGAGATCGAACGCTTTGTTGGTGTTCAAAATATTGAAGCCGAGGTAGCCGCCCTTTTTGGCAGCGGCGATGGCTTCATTGAGCGCAATTTCGGCGTGCGGGTATTCCGAGCGCAGGTAAATGTAGCCCTTGGTCGCGCCGACCGCGAGCCCGGCAATCGTCATGCCTTCGATCAGGACGAACGGATCGCCCTCCATGATCATACGATCCGCGAAAGTACCACTGTCGCCTTCGTCGGCGTTGCAGACGATGTACTTCTGCTTATTCATTGGCGTGTCGTGGACGGTGCGCCACTTGATGCCGGTCGGGAAGCCCGCGCCGCCGCGGCCGCGCAGGCCAGACTTCTGCACGATTTCGACGATTTCGATAGGCTTCAGGGCGGCGGCCTTTTCGAGGCCCTTGTAGCCGCCATGCGCCTTGTAGTCGGCCAGCGAAACCGGATCGGTGATGCCGCAGCGCGCAAACGTCAGGCGCGTTTGCTTTTTGAAGAACGGAATCGCTTCGACGAGGCCGACGGCTTTGCTGTGCTTTATGGCCTTGATGGCCGTCTTGGCGGCTAAGGCTTTAACGAGCACCTCGACGTCCGCCACTTCGACGGGGCCAAAACCGTAGCGCGCGTCCGACGGGTCTTCAATTTCAATCAGCGGCTCGAGCCACAACATGCCGCGCGAGCCGTTGCGGACAAGTGTAATCTCGACGCGCTGCTTGATGGCGGCGGTCGTGAAAGCGGCCGCGACATCATCGGCACCGCAGGCGACAGCGGCGGCATCGCGGGGAACGAAAATGCGGATCGCTGTCATGCTCCGGCTTCCTTCAACAGGGCGTCGAGCTTGGCGGCGTTGAGGCGCCCGATCAGCTTGCCGTCCATCATGGCCGAGGGGGCCGTGGCGCACAGGCCCAGGCAGTAAATCGGTTCGAGCGTCACGCGGCCGTCGGCGCTGGTGTTGCCGCACGCGACGCCGAGGCGGTCTTCGGCGCGCTGGACGAGTGTCTCGCAGCCCATCGACTGGCAGGCCTCGGCACGGCACATCTTGAGAACGTGCTGGCCCGGCAGCGCACGGCGGAAATCGTGATAGAACGTGACGACGCCATGGACTTCGGCGCGTGACAGATTGAGTTCATGAGCGATCACCGGCACGGCCTCTTCCGGCACATGCCCGAACGCGTGCATAGCCGCGTGCAGGATCGGCATCAACGGCCCTTCGAGGGCCTTGTGCTCAGCACAGATGGCCCGCGTGCGATCGGCGCTCCAAGGCTCATGTCGGCTCATACGGCCCAACTCCTAGAGCATTTTCCGACGAGGTGGACACCGGTTCGCCGTCAGAAAATGCGACAAAGCAAAAGACGCAAGCGCCTACCCCATTCGTTGGATCGCGCTCTAGAACAATTCCAATCCACCATGCATGAGACGGGGCCATACAATCAATAACGCTATTTCGTGCCTCGATAGGAAAATCAAATCGATGAATAACTTTGTTTGGTCAAGCCGTTAGGGACTCAATTGCACTATTGTTCAGTTTTGAGCGAACCGCACGGCATCAAGCTTGTGGTTCCAGTTTGCGGGCGCAGGCCAGAAAGGCCGAGACAGTGGGCGGATGCGGCTCCCGGCTCTTCAAAATGAGGCCGATTTGATGCGTCACGGTCGGCTCGGTCAACGGAATGGCCTTTAGTTGCATAGGCGGATCGAATTGCTGACCGGCACCCAGCGCGGCGATGGTTGCCCAATGGCCGGTGCGCACGTGGACGTGCAGCATCATCATGGAGTTGCTTTCGATAGCCGGCACGACGGCTGGCCCTTGCTCGGTCAAGTGACGATCTATGATGCGCCGGTTCTGCATATCCTTGGTTAGGAGACAG
>JANNUW010000332.1:0-1664 GCA_031414095.1 Hyphomicrobium sp.
TGAAAGACTACTTCCTGGTTCTCGACAGCTACTATCAGGCCATCCGCACATCTACGCCGGCACGCATCGAAGCCATCGACATGGGCCGGCGCGGTCTGCACGATGAAGGCAGCATGCTGCTGATGGAACGTCTGCAAGGCAAGATCGAACTCGATTTCGAAACCGCGCGGCGGCTGTTCACGCTGGTGGCGGCACTCCACTGGAAGGGATGAGTCGCGTGGATCGGGAACGGCCCCGTTCGGTGCTGTTTGCCTGCACCTTGAATTCGGTACGCAGCCCCATGGCGGCGGGCCTGTTGGCCCATCTCGCCGGCCACAGCATGCGCGTGACGTCGGCTGGCGTGCGGCCCGGCTTGCCTGACCCTTTCGTCATGGCCGTGATGGACGAGATGGGCATCGACGTATGCGATCACGAACCGCGCAGCTTTCGCGATCTCGGCTCTGAAACCTTTGAACTCATCATCACACTGTCTCCCGAAGCGCATCACCACGCCTTGGAGTTGACCCGCACCATGGCCGCCGGCGTCGAGTACTGGCCGACCATCGATGCGACCGCGCTCGTGACCGGCTTGGCGCAGCCCGACACCGCGTTGATCTACCGGCGCGTGCGCGACCAGTTGTATCAAAAGATCAAGATGCGGTTCGATGTGGGTGGCGGACCGAGCGTTTAATTTAAACGCCGAAAGGCTATGCTGCGCGCGGGCTTAAAAACCAGGCCGTCATCGCGCCGATACCCTTGACGTCGACTTCGCCGCTCGTCTTGAAGGCGAATTGATCGCCGAGGATCGCCCGCGTGCGCGGACATACGAGAATGCGGCCGGGTTTCGACAGCCCTTCGAGGCGCGCCGCCAGATTGACGGCGTCGCCCCACACGTCATAGGTGAATTTTTTGCGTCCGATAACGCCCGCCATTACCATCCCCGAAGCCAAACCGATGCGTATTTTGAGGTCCAGATTCAACTCTTGGCTGAGACGTGCGGTCGCCTGCTGCATTTCGAGCGCCATGGCCGCAAGGCAGGCGGTGTGCCCGGCCGAGGGTTCGGGCAAACCCGATGCGGCCATGTAGGCGTCACCGATAGTCTTGATTTTTTCGACGCCGCATTTTTGCGCCAGACCGTCGAATTCGGACACCAGCCGGTTCAAAAGTTCGACCGTGCGTGCGGCGCCCAAACTGCGTGCGAGGGGCACAAAGCCCGCAATGTCCGCAAACAAAATGGATGCGTCGGAAAACGTGTCGGCGATTGGCTCAAACGGCCGCGCCTGCAAACGCTCGACGATGCTGCCGGGCAGAATGTTGCGCAGCAGCGCCTCGGTTTCCGCCTTGGCGTTTTCAGCGAGGCTGAAGGCGTAATAAACCGATGCGCCGATGATCGCGAACGTCGTGATGGCGGCCTGCACGTAAATCGAGTTCAGCAGTTCAGGCTCCGCCACGATCAGCGCTGCCGAATGCGGAAACCAAAACCAGCAATAGAGATGCAGCCCAAGCCCGATGACGATGATGGGCATGATAAGCCGCAAGCGCTGCAGGCCCAGAACGACGAACGGCGCTGCGGCAGCGACGACAAAATGCAGCTGGAAGCCCGCCGATCGCCCGAGGTAGGCCGTGAAACCGACCTGCGCCAGATACTCGATGCCGACGAGCAGCAGGCCGCCCGCGATCTCGCC
>JANNUW010000333.1:0-2161 GCA_031414095.1 Hyphomicrobium sp.
CGATTCTGGAGAAATGCGACGTCGTGGCCGGCCGCGTCAACGACATGGCAGATGTGCTGGGCGACCCTCACGTGGCCGCCCGAGAGGCCATTGCGACACTGCTCGACGGGACCCTGGGGGCCGTCCGCATGCCGGCACCGGTGCCGCGCTTGAGTGAAACGCCCGGCCGCATCCGCTGGAGCGGCGGCGACATGGGCGCCCATAACAAGGACGTATTCGAGGGCCTGCTCGGCATGACCATCGAGCGCGTCGAGGCACTGAAACGGCAGGGGATCATCTAGATGGCGTCCGCGTCCAAACCCAATCCCGACATCGGCATCCTCGGTTACGCCGAGAGTGCCTACGAGAAGAAGACTAGCCGCTCGCTGATCTCGATGCTGGCGGAGGTGGCGCGCAAGGCGGTCGCATCCGCCGGACTTAACCGCGACGACATCGACGGCATTGCGGTTTGCTCCTTCGTGCTGCCGCCGGACAATGCTGTGACGCTCGCGGAGCAGTTGGGGATCCCAATTTCGTGGGGCTATTTCGGCACGGCGGGAGGCGCCGGACCGGTTGCCTCTGTGCTCAATGCCGCACGCGCCATCGAGGCAGGCCATGCACGCAACATTCTCTGCCTCGCCGCCGACAACTACGACGTCGCCGGCCACTACAAACTGATGGATTTTTTCAACAAGGCCCTCATCAACTACGGGACGCCGAACGGCTTCGGCGGAGCCAACGGATTGTTCGGCATCATCCAGCGCAAGCACATGGAGACTTATGGCACCAAGCGGGAGGAGCTTGGCCGCATCGCTGTCGGACAGCGCGCGAGCGCGCGGCTCAACGCGAATGCGCTCTTGCGCGGACCGATGACGATCGAGGACTATCTCAACAGCCGTGCCATCGCTGATCCGATCCATCTTTACGACTGCGTTCTGCCCTGCGCCGGTGCAGATGCGGTAGTCGTCGGCGCGCTCGATCGGGCGCCGGCCGGCAAGGGCCTCCGCATTCTGGCAGGTTTCGAGCAGCACAATCACCCGCCGGGAGAAATTGCGCCGCTGCGCGGCGGCTGGGAGCTCTACCGCGACCGGCTGTGGGCGGACGCGAGCTATGGACCCGATGATATGCATTTCGTCCAGGCCTACGACGACTATCCAATCATGGTCGCGATCCAACTCGAGGATCACGGTTTCTGCAGGAAGGGCGAAGTGGGACGTTTCCTCGCCGAGCGCACGTTCTCCTTCGACGGCTCGTTCCCGCTCAACACCAATGGCGGTCAGCTTTCCTGCGGCCAGGCGGGCGCCGCCGGCGGTATGATCGGCCTCGTCGAGGCGGTGCGGCAGCTGCGCGGCGAGGCTGGACCATTCTCGGTCGCAAGCGCACGGCGAGGTCTCGTGTCGGGCTACGGCATGGTTGGATATGGCCACGGACTGTCGTCATCGAGCATCATTCTGGAGTGCCAATCGTGAGCAAGCTGCCCTATCCCTCACCCCGAGCGGATGCCGACAACGCCGCCTTCCTCGCTGCCTGGCGGAAGGGCGAGTTGCTGATCCAGCGATGCAGCGGCTGCGACAAGTCGGTCTTCTATCCACGCCCGGTGTGTCCGCACTGCTGGTCGGAGCGGCTCGAGAGCCGCAACGCCAGCGGTCGCGGCCGGATCGTCTCATTTTCGTTGGTCCAGCGTCCGAACGATCCCGCCTTCAACGATGAAGTGCCGATCACCCTCGCCGAGGTGGCGCTGGAGGAAGGCGCGCTGCTGCTCGCACGCATCGTCGGGTGTGATCCAGCGAAGGTAAAGTCCGGTCTCGCCGTCGAGCTGCCGCCGGCCGACGTGTGCCGCCGCTATCCGTTGCCGGTGTTCCACTTGGCGGAGGCGCGATAACCGATGACCGCGCCCCATCGATTCACCTATCTCAGCCGCGCCGACGTGGAAGCCGTCGCCTGCCCCGCTTCAGAGATTATGGCGGCCTTCTAGCTGGCGTTCCACGAGAAAGCAGCGGGGCGAACGATCATGCAGCCCAAGCATTGGCTTGCGCCGTCGAGCCGCCGGTTCTTCTCCGCCATGAGTTCGGCTCTGCCGGGCGTTTCCGTGGCGGGCTGCAAGTGGCAGAGCGGATCGCCCGACAACACTGTCAGCGGCCGGCCGTACATCACCGGCCAGTACATCCTCAACGCGCTCGAT
>JANNUW010000334.1:0-1072 GCA_031414095.1 Hyphomicrobium sp.
GGCCGCCAGCGCAAGGCAAACCACAAGCCCGGCAGTCGATCCGAGGAATGCTCGAAGTGTCATGGTTTTATCCTTCAGGTAAGCACGGCGTCGCCGCCGATGGTTCAGCCGATCCGCACTTCGGTCATCATGCCGGTCGCCATGTGATAGAGGTGGTGGCAGTGCAGGAACCACGCGCCTTTGTGGTTGGCGTCGAAGGCGATCGTAACAGGAACCTTGCGGGGAACGATGATCGTATCGCGCACGGCACCGGAAAACCGTTGACCGCTAACAGCCACGACTTGAAAATGATGGCCGTGCAAATGCATTGGATGCATCATCGTCGTCGGATTGACGAACGTCATCTCCACGCGCTCGCCCTGACGGACATCAAGGGGCTGATGCTCGCCGTGGATGCGGTTGTTGATCGTCCAACGATACCCAGGCCCTTCGCCCAGATTGAGCGTGAAGGCTTTGTCCGGCTGTTTCGTCGAAAGAGGGCGCGTCGCAAGCAGCTGCGATTCAAATTCAAGAGCGACCATCCCCTGCGGCGTTTCGGATAAGGCTGTGAGCTTCGTCACCGACGCCCCAGCTGTGGTGAGGACGATGCCAGTGACAAACCGTTCGGCCTCGACCTGGGCCAGGATTGGGAACGCGCCCCCTTGCTGTGGGATCTCGACGAGTAGATCGATGCGTTGGCCAGGCGCAAGCGGATAGGCAGTCTGTTCGGCGGGCTGGCACGACGACCCGTCGACAGCGATGCAGCGCGATCTCAGCCCCGGCGTCGTGATGAAGAAAGCCGTTGCGGTGCCCCCGTTGATAATACGCAAACGAACGCGACCGCCTTTTTCGATTCCGACAACTTCTGGATCATCAAGCGTCCGGTCATTGGCGAGAAAGGCATCGTAGCGGACGTCGTTGGCGTGCGTCATTCTCATGGCTTCGCCGTTGGCTGGGGCCTTGCTGCCGGAGCCGTGGCCGCCGTGAGCGCCACTGCCACCAAGCTCGGCCAGAATTTCTTGTGGCGAGCGGAAGGCGAAGTCGTGCAGCATCATGACCACGTCCTGAACGTCGCCTGCGTCTTTTTCGCGAG
>JANNUW010000335.1:0-1929 GCA_031414095.1 Hyphomicrobium sp.
GGTTTTGCGCCCAACCTGAAGAGCGCCGACGAAGCGCTGACCTTCATCATGCGCTCGATCGAAAAGGCCGGCTACAAGCCCGGCCACGACGTCATGCTGGCGCTCGATTGCGCTTCGACCGAGTTCTATAAGGACGGCAAATATAACATGCACGGCGAGGGCAAGGTGTTCGACGGCACCGGCATGACGCGTTACCTCGAAGACCTCGTCAATCGCTTCCCAATCATCTCGATCGAAGACGGCATGGCCGAAGACGACTGGGCCGGCTGGAAGGCGCTGACCGACGCCGTTGGCAAGCGCTGCCAGCTCGTCGGCGACGATCTCTTCGTCACCAACACCGAACGCCTCGCGCGCGGCATCAAGGACGGCATTGCCAACTCGATTCTCGTCAAGGTCAACCAGATCGGCTCGCTCACCGAAACGCTCGACGCCGTCAGCATGGCGCAGCGTGCCGGATACACCGCCGTCATGTCACATCGCTCGGGCGAAACCGAAGATTCGACTATCGCCGATCTCGCGGTCGCGACCAACTGCGGCCAGATCAAAACCGGCTCGCTGTCGCGCTCCGACCGCCTCGCCAAATACAATCAGCTCATCCGTATCGAAGGCGAACTGGGCGACGTCGCCCGCTACGCCGGCCGCAGCGTCGTGCGAGCGGGTGTTTGAGGTTGGCGTAAGAGACCAGTCCACGCGTCGCGCTGAGATGGGGGTTGCGCGCCCCCACGCCCTGCGCCAGGGGCCTCGCCCCTGGACCCGGCCGTTTGCGCTCGCTTGACACTTGGCGCAAAGCCCGCGATCAACATCTCCTTACATCGACTTACGCCGCCTTCGTTTGCGGCGAGTGAGCAAAGGAGACTGCGATGAGCAAAATTACGCTGACGTTCCCCGATGGCAAAAGCCGCGCAGTCGCTGCCGGCACCACGGGTTTAGAGGTCGCCAAAGGCATCTCGCCCTCGCTCGCCAAACGCACCGTTGCCATGCAGCTCGACGGCGTTTTGAGCGATCTCGCGGACCCCATCGATAAAGACGCGACGATCAATTTCGTGGCGCGCACCGATGCGGCTGCGCTCGAACTCATCCGGCACGATGCCGCCCACGTCATGGCCGAGGCCGTGCAGGCTTTGTGGCCCGGCACGCAGGTCACGATCGGCCCCGTCATCGACAACGGTTTCTTCTACGACTTCGCTAAAGATCAGCCGTTCGTGCCCGACGACATGGCCAAGATCGAAAAGAAGATGCATGAGATTATCGCCAAAAACGCGCCCTTCACCAAGCAAGAGTGGTCGCGCGACAAGGCCAAGGCGCACTTTCTGGCCAAGGGCGAACTGTTCAAGATCGAATTGGTCGATGCCATCCCTGAAGATCAAAGCCTGAAAATCTACAATCAGGGCGAGTGGCTCGATCTGTGCCGCGGCCCGCACATGACGTCTACTGGCGCCATCGGCAAAGCCTTCAAGCTGCAACGTTTCGCCGGCGCCTATTGGCGTGGCGATTCAAAGAACGCGAAGTTGCAGCGCATCTACGGCACTGCGTGGGCGAGCCAAGAAGAGCTCGACGGGCATTTGAAGCAGATCGAGGAAGCTGAAAAGCGCGACCATCGCAAACTGGGGCGCGAAATGGATCTATTCCATTTCCAGGAAGAGGCACCCGGCTCCGTGTTCTGGCACGCCAAGGGCTGGACGCTTTTTCAAACTCTGATCTCCTACATGCGCCGCAAGCAGCAGGAGGCGGGCTACCAGGAAGTCAACACGCCCGACATGATGGAAAAGCATTTCTGGGAGTTGTCGGGCCACTGGGAGAATTACGGCGAGAACATGTTTACGACCACGCTGCCCGACGAGCGCGTGTTCTGCTGCAAACCGATGAACTGCCCCGGCCACGTGCAGATCTATAAAAATGGCTTGAAGAGCTATCGCGATCTGCCGTTGA
>JANNUW010000336.1:0-1473 GCA_031414095.1 Hyphomicrobium sp.
TGCTGCAGGCCCAGTCGTCGAAGGCCAAGGTCATCGGCCTGGCTAACGCCGGCGGCGACACCATCAACTCGATCAAGCAGTCGGCGGAGTTCGGCATCGTGCAGGCCGGCCAGCGCCTAGCCGGGCTGCTGGTGTTCATCACCGATGTGCATTCGCTCGGTCTCAAGACGACGCAGGGACTGCAGTTCACCGATAGCTTCTATTGGGATCAGAACGACGCAACCCGCGCCTGGACCAAGCGCTTCGTCGAGAAGATGAACGGCAAGCAGTATCCGACCATGAATCATGCCGGCAACTACGGCGGCATGATGCACTTCCTCAAGGCGATCGATGCCGCGCAGACGCGCGATGGCGCCAAGATCGTCAGCAAGATGAAGGAGCTGCCTACTGACGACGCCACGTTTGGCAAGGGCCGCGTCCGCGAGGACGGCCGCCACATGCATCCGATGTACCTGTGGGAAGTGAAGAAGCCTGACGAGAGCAAGGCGCCCTGGGACTACCTGAAGCTCGTCAAGACGATCCCCGCCGAGGAAGCCTGGCGCCCCCTTGAGCAGGGTGGCTGCCCGATGTTGAAGAAGTAACAGTTGACGTGTCGCATCGAACTTGTGCCGGAGATGCAAGCGCTCGTAGTGCATCTCCGCTTTTCGTGACAGGCAACGTACGGTGGGGAAGGATGGCGATGGCTCCGCCGCCTTCGCCTCACGCGCGACTGCCGCCGACCATCTCGGGCAATTTGACCACGAGGAACTGCTGATAGTCCGCCAGCTCTGGTACAACGATTTCAAGAAAGTAGTCGGCCTCCCCGGACACAGATGGCACGCGACCACCACCGGCATTTCCACGATTTCTCAAACAGGAGCAGTATGCTTGTTTGCGTGCCCGCTCATCTTGACACCCAGAAACACTAAAAAGCCGAGGCCGACTCGGTCGCGTCTCAACGCGGCTCGATAGCTTTCGATGTAGCCGTCAAGCTCCAGCCGTTCACCCGAAGCGAACACGGCGAAGGCGACAATCAACGTTGCTTAAACGACCATTGGATTGCAGAGCGCAACGATCCGGAAGTCGATTGCATCAAGTTTAGTTTTGGCATGATCGCGGATTTTTCGATCGTCGAAGGGTGGATTACAATTGTTTGATGGTCTGAACTAGCCTTGTTTGCAAGTACATGTCTCAGCTTTGCATGTTATCAGTGCCGTTGCTCAACTGCATCTGGCCCGCGACCGCCGGGCGCCGTTCAGTCGTCCGTCGACGCGATCGAGGGTCAAACGATCGGCGCTGCCGCGCAATGCCGGGACTAATCGCATCTGCGTTTCGAATGCCGGAGACCACGCCCAATGACTGACTCGCTGACCCCGCTTGATCGAGCCCGCGCGTTCTGCGACGCGTTTGCTCTGCGCCTGCCGATCCTAATGGCACCAATGGCGGGTGCCTCTCCCGCGTCTCTAGCTATTGCCGTTGCCAACGCCGGTGGAC
>JANNUW010000337.1:0-4220 GCA_031414095.1 Hyphomicrobium sp.
CCCAGCCGCCCATGCAGGGCTTGGGATATTTCGCGTAGTAATCGGGCACCACAAAGTCGATGACGAGCACGCCCTTCAAGCGCTCCTTGGCGGCCTCGACGATTTGATATGTCTCCATGAACGCTTCTTTGGTCGGCATCAGGGCCGAGCGGTTCTTGAGAGCCCAGGCATAATATTGGATGTGCGCGATTTCCAAACGCCCCGCGCCGCACTCGACGGCGAAGTCGATGATGCGGGCGACGTTGTGAATGTTCTGGCGATGGATGGGCGCGTTGATGGTCAGCGGCAGGCCGAGTTCCTTGACCCACTTCGAGACTTCGATCTTTTTGGCGAGCCCGCCCTTGTAGGCAGCGATCCGATCGGCGTTCTCGGCGTCGACGTCCTGGATCGAGAGCTGCACGTGATCGAGACCGAGGTCGCGCAGTTTTTCGAGCCGGTCGCGCGTCAGCGTCACGCCGGCGGTGATGATATTGGTATAGAGCCCGACCTCGGCCGCCACCTTGACGATGTCTTCGAGATCCTTGCGCGCCGTCGGCTCGCCACCCGACAGATGAATTTGTAATACGCCCAGGCTCGCGGCCTGGCGCATGGCGCTTTGCCACTGCTCCGTGGTCAGCTCGGCACTCACCCGTTCGAGGTCGAGCGGGTTCGAACAGTATGGGCATTGCAGCGGACAGCGATGCGTCAACTCGCACAGCATGCCTATGGGCGCGCGCGAGCACGCCGGCATGGCGCTTTCGGCGATGGGCGTCGGGACAATCTCATTCATCTCGATAGTCTCCAGCTCAAGCATTCGGCGTGGTGTCGCTGACGAGCACGCCCTTGTCGGCGAGCTCCTGCAGCATGGCGACAACGTCGCCGTTAATGACCACCGCGGGGGCGTTGTATTCCTTCGACAGAACCTCGACGATCTCGTTGACCGTACGCTCACCGTCGCAGAGCTTCAAAACCGAAACGGCCGTCTCGTCGGGATCGAACAGGCGCTCGGGCGCCAGCAAAATCCAACGGCCGCGGCCCGCATCGTGGCGCAACTTGATGTGCTTGGGCATCGCGGGTTTGGTATCGCCCGAAATGATGACGCGGTGGCGTTTGAAATCTTGAGCCATAACTTAGTGGCCTTCCAGCTGGTAAGCGCCGGGCGGCACGTGGCCGTTGACGTAGGCATGATAGAGCGCGTCCTGCTGAACCCATAGCACGTTGCATTTGAAGCGCACGGCATCAACACAGGCTTCCTGCTCGGCGCGGGTGGTGCAGTGGTCCTGAATGAATTTCAGCGCATAGCCCGCATCGTTAGGCGCCTGCACGAGACGCTTCTTGAAGTAGGCCATGACGCGGTCGTCGATGAAGTCGTAGCCCTCAAGCATGCCGGCGATGCGCTCTTTGTGTATTTTGGGCGCAAAGAGTTCGGTGAGAGACGAGGCGACGGCGACGTTCAGCGGCTGCTCGCGCACGAAGGTCACGTAGGCTTCGACCGCAAAGCGGGTGGCCGGGAGTGCGCCTGTCATCGAGATGACGTAGTCGCGTTCAAGGCCCAGCGCATCGGTCAGCACCAGCCAGCGCTCGATGCCGCCCGGGTCATCGCCGATACCGTCGTGTTCTGTGATCCGGTGCAGCCAGTCGCGGCGCAGCTGGCGATCCATGACGCGGCTGACGAAGGCAGCATCCTTGCGGGGCACCGCCGACTGATAGCAGTAGCGATTGAGTGCCCAGGCCGCGACCTGGGATTTGGTCAGCTTGCCGCCGTGCAACAGCTTATGAAATTGATGCTTGTCGTGATAGCGCTCGGCACCGACGGCCTGAATGGCGGCCTCGAATTCGTCGGGCGTCCACAGGTCGCGAGATTGGACTAAGCGGCGCTCGCTCATAGGCGGATCTCCATTCCATCAAACCCGACTTCCCAGCCAGCCGCCTCGGTGGCGCGGCGTTGGGGCGAATTGTCGTTCAAAACCGGGTTCGAGTTATTGATGTGCACATAGACCTTACGTGCGATTGACAGATCTTTGAAGGCTTCAATCGAGCCGGCCGGTCCTGAAATCGAGATGTGCCCCATGCGGGCACCGGTTTTTTGCATCAAGCCCTGCTGAATCATCTCGTCGTCGGTGTAGAGCGTGCCATCAAAGAAGATCAGGCTGGCGCCCTTAACACGATCGGCCAGCGGTGCGTCCAGTTCCGCGCAGCCCGGAACGTAGAAAAACGATTTGCCGGTTGCGGTCTCGACAATGCGCAGACCAATGGTGTCGCCGTCGCGGCTGCCGAAGTTGCCGCCAGCTTTGGAGTCTTCGAGATAGAGCGCGACCTTACCCGGCACGGCGAAGGCCTCGACCGTAATCCCTAAAACTTCGCCGGCACCTGATATTTGCGTTTGGGCGTCGAGCGGCAGCTCGATGCGCGGCACGATTGCTTCATTGCAGACGTTGAAGACGGAATTGGCATTGATGGTCCCCATAACGCGCGCGGAGCCGTAGATCGAGAACGCCTGCGCCTCGCGCAAATTGATGAGGCCGATGATGTGGTCGACGTCGGCGTTGGTCAGCACGACGGCGCGGATCGGCGAGTTGCGCATCGGACCGTCGGCCGCCGGCCAAAGCTCGCGGTTATCGGCGATCTGTTCGCGCAGATCCGGCGAGGCATTGAACAGAACCCAACGCTTGCCATCGCTGCTGACGGCGATCGAGGATTGTGTGCGTGGTTGGAAACCCGGTTTGCCGGACCGCACGCTCGAACTGTTGGGGCCGTTGCAGTTCCATTGCGGGAAGCCGCCGCCGGCGGCGGCACCCAGAATTTTAATGATCATCGTGCTCGCGCTTGGGTCTTGGCCGCATCTCAACAAGAACGGGCCTAAAAACAGCAGCGGCGGCCGACTGAACCGACCGCCGCGCCACAAAGTCAGCCGGCCTGTAGGGAGCCGGCTCAAATCAGCGGCAAACTAGATGAGGTCGATTTCGGCGGGAAGGTAGCTCGTCACTTCGAGGCCGACTTCCTGCTCGCGCACGGCAGGCTTGGTCCAAACTTTCATGATCGCTCTCCCAGTATTCTGTTTCTATAAGCGCAACGCACCGCCTCACGGAGCATAAATCATCAGCCGCACGCTCTGCCAAGTAAATTGCCGTCACGTCTGCGTGTGGAATTATTACCGGAGCCGAAAAGGTGTGACATGCCCTCCTGGCAGACCGTCCTCGAAGCGCGTCCGGGGACGCCGGAGCCGCTACGTAGCTAAACCACGGGCTGAAACAAAATTCTATACTTAGATTCGCATATTTTTTATAAAAATATTGTTCTACAAGAGAATATTGTCAATTTTGATAGAATATTATTCTATTATCGATTACACGAGACACCGTGCGTGCTCAGTTGCTACCTGACGCCGAAATTGGTTGAGAAAGCCGCTCAGTCAGACCAAAAGACCCTGTAGCCTCGTAGGGTAGATGACGCTGCCCGCGTGAGCGCGCGACGTTAGGCTGATCGCCAAGTCCGCTCGCGCCGCGCTATGCCTGAGATAAACGAGATTGACCGCCTAGGAGATGCGCTTGGCCTTCCCTCCAAAATTGCCGCCGACGTTGCCGAAGTCGGCGCCCTTTGCGGCCGACGACATCGACCTGCTGAATAAGCTGGTCCAGCGCTCGACACCGTCGCAACGAACTTGGCTGTCGGGTTTCCTGGCGGGCCTCGATGCGGCCGGCGGCACGGCAACCGCGGCCGCGCCCGCGGTCGCGTCGCGGCCACGTGTGCCGCTGACCATCCTCTACGGCAGCGAAAGCGGCAATTCCGAGAGCCTGGCCATGAAGGCGAAAAAGCTCGCGTCTAAACTGAACTACGACGCCCGCATCGTTGACATGGGCGACGCCGACCCCTCGGTGCTCGCCAAGGCTAAAAACGTCATCGTCATGATCTCGACCTGGGGCGAAGGCGATCCTCCGCAACGCGCCGTCGATTTTTACAACGCCCTCATGAGTGACGCCGCCCCCCGGCTTGACGGCGTGCGGTTCGGTGTGCTTGCACTCGGCGATACGGCGTATGTCAATTTCTGCCAAACCGGCCGCCTGATCGATGAACGCTTAGCGGCGCTCGGCGCAACGCGCGTGGCCGACCGGATCGATCTCGATCTCGATTTTGCCAAGGCCGCCAACACCTGGACCGAAGGCACGCTTGCCAAGCTCGCACCACCCGAAGCGGCGGGTGCCACGGTCGTGCACGTCGATTTCAAAGGCCCATCGGGCGAC
>JANNUW010000338.1:0-1294 GCA_031414095.1 Hyphomicrobium sp.
GGCCTCACTGAACCAGCCTAAATTAATCTTCCGCGTTTAGAGCAGCGGCGACAGCTCGTCGGAGGGCCGTAGCCAACGATCATGTGCTGTGGCCGCAAAGCCCGTCAGTCCGGTTGTCGCTCCGAGACCGAGCTTGAATAGATTTCGACGATTGAATCTTGTGAAATTGGTCACGAGTTTGACCCTACGAAGGGGCGCTGTCATACACCCAGCGCTGTGCTGCCACTTACGCAAAGCAAGACGCCCAATCGCATGAACGTGCGCTGAACGCAGGCGCGCTCGGTGCGGTGCGGTCTCAAGCGCGACCCGGTTTTGTCAGCCGTGGAATGTTCCACCTTCAGGACTTCGACCAGGGGCACGCTTGAGCCGCTGAACATCCACCAATGGTGACCTGGGGCCGCGAATCCTTGCAGCAGTGTGTTCGCCCTTAGAAATCCGCTTCGGGTCAGTCGCATCGCGTGCTAACCAACCAACGGAATAAATGATCGAAAAGCGGGCGCGAAGTCAGCGAGTTGTCTCGACTAAGCGCAAGATCGTTTGTCTCTCAACCAAGGAGACAAACCATGGAAGGGGACCACGCACTTTCTGCATTAGCGCCTACCCGTCGTACCCCCTGGAACAAGGGCAAACTCATCGGCGCCAAACCGCCACTACGACCCAGCCACGTCTGGTCGATCCGAACGAAGCCGCAAATCGAAGGCAAGAAGCGCGACCTCGCGTTGTTCAATCTGGCGATCGACAGCAAGCTACGGGGATGTGACGTCGTCGCGGTCCGCGTCGACGGTGTCGCGCCGAGCGGTTATTCGATGGATGGCGCGACCATCCGGCAAAAGAAGACTGGTCGGCCCGTGCGATTTAAAGTGACGGACCAAGCTCGGCTTGCGATCGATGACTATTTGAGACTGACCGGAAGAAAGCCGGGCCAGTTTCTGTTCGCTGGTCGCGGTGACAATGACAAACGCGGCCTAACCACGCGGCAGTACGCGCGGTTGGTCCAAGAGTGGGTCGCGAGCATCGGGCTCGATCCAGCTAAATTCGGCACGCACTCACTGCGTCGCACGAAGGCGGTGCTGATCTACCGCCGAACCGAGAACCTCCGCGCGGATCAACTTTTGCTCGGACATTCGAAGATCGAAAGCACCGTTCGCTATCTCGGCATCGAGGTCGACGACGCGATTGAGATCGCTGAGAAGATCGACATCTGAAGTCTCGACGCAGTACCTCGACTAGCGGACATGGTCGGCGGCGCTCTTCGCGTCGCCGAATATCAGGAGGCCGATGTCGGCTTCTGGGA
>JANNUW010000339.1:0-1661 GCA_031414095.1 Hyphomicrobium sp.
CCGATTTGCGACTGGTTCTTCTGCGAGGCAAGGAGAATGCTACGCCTGATGAAGCCGCCGAAATATGGATGTACCGGTGGCTTGCATAGCCACATGGCCTGCTTCGGCAGTATGTGCGACTTGTCGCAAGTGGGTGGCCAGCATCGGGCTCGACCCGACCAAATTCGGAACGCACTCGCTGCGCGTACGAAGGCGGTGGAGATATAGCGGCGGACTGGCAATCTGCGCGCGGTTCAGCTCTTGCTCGGCCATTCGAAGATCGAAAGCACTGTTCGTTACCTTGGCATCGAAGCCCACGACGCCATTGAGATCGCAGAGAAGATTGACATCTCAACGATCGGCGCGTGAGCGCTACTGCTGTACCTCCCACAACGGAAGTGAAAGGCAACGCAGTAGTGGTCGCTGATTTCGCTCGGGTAAGTCGGCTTTGGTATGAGGTCGTGTGAGAACGAGGTGGGAGCCGGCATTTCCGTCGGTCGGCATCGCACGAGCGCATTTTCTACGATAGGTCCAGACCAATTTCATTGTGCCACGGACTGAAAGCTTGCGGTCCGAACTCGTGATTGAGTTGTTCTGCTGGGGGTTTGCTAGCACGAAACGGGTCGTCAACCCGCAAGCCAATCGTCACGTTGCTCAACCTTGAGCACTCGATCCACTCGGGCTGGTCAATCGATCGCGTTATTGAACGGAGGTCATAGATGATTGGCTTGTTCTTCGAAGTTATGCCACGGTCAGGCCACGAGCAGGCTTACTTCGACATAGCTGCCGGCCTTCGACCCGAGCTGGACAAGAACCCCGGCCTCATGTTCGTCGACCGGTTCAAGAGCCTTAGTCGGCCACGCATTGTGCTTTCGCATTCTCACTGGCGCGATGAGGCAAGTCTTGCTGGCTGGCGGACCGACACAAAGCATCATGTTGCGCAGATCGCAGGGCGTCAGCAGCATTTCGAAGATTATCGACTTCGCGTCGGCCAGCTCGTCTGTGAGTGGATTCCTCAGGCTGGCGACCTGCACCGATTGGAAACCATCAACGGATACAACGACCCGGCACTGCAACAAGAGCGGTTCATGATTGTCTCTACCGCCAAGGCGCCGGTCGAGGCAGGACCTGAAAGTGAAGTTCTGGCGAGTGTCTATCGTGAGTGTGAGTACATTGTCTTGACGCCGACCCTGTCGCTTTCAGACGGGCTTCAGGCGGTCAAGCAGTTGTCGCTAACAGGTGCCATGACTTCGGTCCGGCTCTATTTGGTATCTCGCGACTACGGCATGTACGATCGGAAGGAGGCACCGCAATATTATCCGCCGGTCAACCGGGATCACTGAATACATGTCGGAGCCGACCGGATGTATTGCTCGTGGTCCCGAGGGCTTCACCCTGCCGTTCAGCGGCTTGCGACACTCTCGGGAGTTCCTCAACAGCGGACGTAGATGACCGCGCGCTCTGCGACGCCGCGCTCACTGCATCGAGTAGCTGCCTAAAGTCGTCCTATCGCCGATAGCTGCGAGAGTGATGGCTCTGGCCTCGTGATCGCAAGCGACCTAGTATCGAGGCGTAATACCTGTGCTGGTTTGAAACATCGGGGGTGCGGTGTGAAGCGCGTCGTTATCTCAGCCGCCATCTTGGTCATATGCGTTTTGCTCACATCCCCGGCTTCGGCGCAA
>JANNUW010000340.1:0-5510 GCA_031414095.1 Hyphomicrobium sp.
AAGGCAAAACCGTCACAGTCGTCGATACCAAGGCGAGAGCCGTTGTGCGCCGCATTGCCGTTGAAGGCGGCCCGCTTGGGATTGCCGCTCACCCCTCCAATGGCTTGATTTATGTGGCGGACTGGTACTCGAAACGCCTGACGGCCATAGACCCCGAAAGCGGCGCCACGCGCGGCGAAGTCGAGGTCGGAAGTTCGCCGTCCGGGATCGCAATAACGGCTGACGGATCGTTCATTCTGACAGCCGATCGAGACAGCGATCAGGTGTCGGTCGTTGATGCGGCAACTTTCATGGTGATCGCAGCCATCCCCGTGGGGAAGCGGCCGTTCGGCATCAGTCTCGATCCCGGGGGAGAACGCGCGTTCACCGCCAACGTCGGCAGCGACGACGTCACTGTCATCGACCTCAAAACCCGAAAGGTGGTGGGCCGCGTGCCGGCGGGCCATCATCCCTATGCCATCGCCTTTGCGGGCGGGCATGGCTTTGTGACCAACCAGTCGGGCGGTACGGTCACCGTTTTTAATGCGAAGTCGCTGGCCGTCGAAAAGACGATCGAGGTCGGCGATACCCCCGAAGGCATCGCCGCCGATCCGTCGGACCGGTTTGTGTATGTGGCCTGCTGGTTCGCCAACACGCTGGAGCGGATAGACGCCACGTCTCTGAGCGTGACCGGTCAAGCTGCCGTGGGCGATGGACCCAGGGCCTTCGGTGCGTTTCTTCGTTAATCGGAGCGGAACCGCCACCTTGCAGCAGTTTAACTTGATCAGATGTGCCAAGCCGGTTTTCATGACGCCAAGAAGCGCCCGGACACGCTGTTCACTTCGCCCGTGACGGGTGATTGCTCAAGCAGCCCGTTGGGCGCTACAAGGGCGGCATAATTTTAGGGACCTCGCCGGACGGGCGACGGCCCATTAGGAGGACGTGTATGATGTTCGATAAGTTTAAGGGTGCGCTGGTGGCTAGCGTGCTCCTGGTGTCTCCGGCATTGGCGGCTGCAGCCGACACCAGCAAGTCCGCACAGCTGATTTTCGATCCTCCCCATCTCGAACTTGTGCAAAAGGGCAGTGAAGTCACCTACAAGTACGAGCGCAAGGTTTCGGACGAGAAACTGGCAGGTCCAGGTTACACCGACGAGATCAGGGTTGGCGTGTTCAAGGTGACAGCCGACGGCAAACGCGACGTGTCGCTGCAAGTTTTCAGTGGTGATCGCGCCCGCTCGCCGTGGTCGGAGACCGGTATGACCGGCAATCCGTTGCTGCTTTGGTATCTCGATAACTGTATCAACCAGTATCGCGCGGTGGCTGGCGGTGATCGTGACTTCCTGAAGAACACCTTCAAAGTCTCGCTGCGGGACAAGTCGACCTTTGAAGACGTCAAGGTGCAGTACGAAGGCAAGAGCGTCGATGCCGTGCGCGTGACGGTTGTTCCCTTTGCCGACAGCAAAGACGCCAAGAAAATGCGTGGCTTTGAAAAATCGAAGTTCTCGATTTTGGTGAGCCCAGCGGTCCCGGGCTACTTCCTCGAGCTGGCGACGGACCTGCAAAGTACCGATCCCAAGTCACCCGTCGTGTCTGAAAAGATCAACCTCGTCAGCGTTGGAGCAGCCAAATGAACTTGCTCGCTGCGCAGCGCCGGATCGTGGCCACGACCTTCGCTATCGCGTCGGCGTTGGTTAGTCCCATGGCCAATGCCCAGCAGTCAGCCGTGATGAACGACTTCCCGACCGAAACGCGTGCCGAGTACATTTTCGGCTGCATGCAGGTCAACGGCAACACGCGGCTCGCTTTGGAGCGATGCTCGTGCTCGATCGACGTGATTGCGAGCATTCTCAGCAAAGATCAGTATATCGATGCTGAAACCATCATGTCGATGCGGCTGCGCGGCGGGGAAAGCGGCGCGGTCTTCGAAGGCCGGTTGCAAATGGAAAAGGTCAAAGCGCTCAAGCTGGCGCAGGTCGAAGGCGAACTGCGCTGCTTCTGACGCGCAGCCTTCATAGGCCATAAAAAAAGGAGCTGTGAAATTCACAGCTCCTTTTTTGCGTTCGTGTGGCTTGAAAAATTGCTTACGATTCCTTCGGCGTCGAGGCGCCCTTCATGATGCGTCCGTCTGTGTCGGTAGCCGTGACCTCGATGGTGTCATCGCCGCCTGACGCGCTGGGGGCAAAGGTGAAGCGGATGTTGGGATCTTCGCTGATCGAGATGCCGCCCGTCAGCGAAAACACGACCTCGCCGCCGCGCTTCACATCGAGCGCCGTGATGTACTTGAACGGAATCCAGTAGCCCGTCGCCTGATTGGTCTGCAGTCCCGAATATTGCGGATGTTTGATCATCAGCTGACCTTCGCGCATCGGCGCTGCGGCGTCGGCTGCAGGCAAGGCCTTGACTTGCATCTTGCCGATTTCGGCGAGAATGGCGTCGGGGTCCTTGAGGGCCGGGGCCGAGCAACCGCCCGCCGCCTTCACGAACTTGACCGCCATGTGCATCTTGCCATCGGCCGTCTCGACGACGGCGCGAATGTTTGAATACATGTCGACACGCACGCGCGTTGAAATCATGCGCTCGCCGTTGCCGGCAGCGGGACCAAACGTGATCTCAGCCACGACCGGGCTCGGGTTCTTGTCGATCATCAGCGTCAGCTTGCGGGCTTGGCCGGCGTGCTCGGCCGGAATGCGGATCGTCAGCGGAGTCAAAGCCGCATCCTCGGCGCGTATCGGCGCTTCGAGCGTTACGACGCCGCCGTCTTCGATCATGGGCTTTGATTGAAAGACGTCGCGATGGAGTTCAGGCCAGGGGTCTTTCTCTTCAGCGGCGAATGCAGCTGGCGGGGCCGCAAAGGCCGCTATGGCAACGATGGCCGCGGCTGCAAAACGCATGAATGGAGTTCTTTGAGTGGCATAACGGATCATGTCAGGCGCTCCAATGAACCGGCTTCAACCGGTTTGCAGGTTCTATACTTTGCGGGCTTTGTACTTAGGTTTTGTACTTAGGTATTGTCTATTCCCATTCCAACTCGGCAAAGGCCGTCGACGCATTACGTGCATTATAGTCGTCAAACAGTTGCCATGCATCCTTTTCCGATTGGCCCGCACTCACCATGGCGTCGGATATGGTTTTGCCGTTCTTGATAAGCGCGCGGATGTCGGTCGCCAGGGTATTTAGGTAGTGGCGCAGCGGCTCGGCGCCAGACGGCCATTCCAAAGCGGCTGGTCCATGGCCGGGGACGACGCGCGCGGAAGGCTCGCGGGCGAGCTGATCGAGGACTGCAATCCAGCCGCGGATCGAGCCGTCGATCGTGGGAACGTGACCCGCAAACAGCAAATCGCCCAAGTAGACAGTACTCGTTGTGACGTCGCGAACCGTCAGATCATTGTCGGTGTGAGCGGTCTTCTGAGGTTTGAGTTCGAGGACCCGGCCCCCCAGATCGATCGAAGTCGCGGTCTCGATGCCTCTCTGAGGCAGGATGATCTCGATGCCTTTAAAGGCCGCTTCGCCCAGCAAGTCCTTGTTGCGGGCCATGTATCGGTCCGCCCGTGCGGACAGTCCGCGCGCCATCTTGTGATGAGCGATGAACTCAGGGTTATCGGCTTTGAAGGCCGCATTGCCGAAAATGTGGTCGGGGTGCATGTGGGTGTTGATGACGTAGCGCACCGGCCTGTCAGTGAGGGCACGAATGGCCTCACGCAGACGCGAGCCGATAATATAACTGCCGCCGGTGTCGATAACAGCGACGGCGTCATTGCCGATCACGAAACCCGGGTTTGATATGTTGCCCTCGTTTTCTGGGGCATAGAGGGCATGCACGCCCTGGTGCACGAAGGCGCCTGGCGCAACCTCGGTCACATAGGCCGATCCCGCAGCCCCCGCCTTGAGGGGCTTTAGCAGCGTGAGGGCAGCAAGCGCTGCAGTCCCACTCAGCAACGTGCGGCGATCGGGGCTAAAGCTGTCGAAAGTCCGTCCGAATTGGCGCAACGCCAGGGCCTCGGCGCCTGCTGGGGCCGATCGTGCGGCCGGCGGTTCGGAATTTTTGTCGGCGCTCATCGGCCCTCCGCGAGGTGATATCCAAGTCTTAACTACGATCTGAGTGCCCTAACATAGCAGCTTTGAGGGCAGCCGCGGCGAATCCCGAGGGCCATTTCCCGGCAACCTGTACGCGCCGAAGAGAGCCGCACCTCGCTCGCAAAGTGCAAAAAGTAAGCAGATTTGCTCCTTTCCAAATCATCGGGGCGAGAATTATGCATATTGCAAACCGCATAGCAAGGCGTGCTAAGGGTGAGAATGTTGGGCAAAAACTTATCGTGCGGTGCAATAATCGTGGGTGCATCGCACTATCGTCAGTGTTTGCAAGCTTATTTTAGGTCAGTAGGGATGACCTAAAAGTGTTGCATGAAAATTGATCTGACGGATCGTCTTGCAGACCTCACGCGAAAGTGTCTACATGCGGCCACGGTGGCGATGGGTCGCGGGAATGTTCAGTGCGACATTTCCAAGCTCACGGCGAGGCGCTCAACACGGGGTTAACCCGGGCAAGCCGTCTCTCGTAAGTGGTCCCCACTGCCGTAATTGCAAGCGTGGCAAAAACCTCAAGGAGGAAGCGCGATGCGCAGAAATGCACTCGCATGTGGCCTGCTCGCTTCGGTGGCTCTGACTTCGACCGCATGGGCGAACGCAGACCAGACGAAGAACTCTGCTGATCCCAACAACTGGGCTATGCAGTCGGGCAACTACAATGGTCAGCGTTATTCGAAGCTCGACCAAGTCAACACAAAGAACGTCAACACCCTCAAGGTTGCTTGGCAGTTCTCGACGGGCGTTCTTCGTGGTCACGAAGGTTCGCCGATCGTTGTCGGAAACCGCATGTATCTCCATACAGCGTTCCCGAACAACATCTATGCTCTCGACCTCGACAACGAGCAGCAGATCCTCTGGTCGTACAAGCCCAAGCAGGATCCGTCTGTGATCCCTGTTATGTGCTGTGACACGGTTAACCGTGGCGGTACTATCCTCGTTGGCGACACGCTGATTTTCGGCCAGGCCGACACAGCGCTTGTTGCTCTCGATGCTGCATCGGGCAAAGAAAAGTGGAAGGTCGTCAATGGCGATCCGAAGCGCGGCGAAACCTACACGGGCAGCCTCACGGCGATCAAAGACAAGGTCATCATGGGCATCTCGGGCGCTGAATTCGGCGTTCGTTGCTCGGTAACGGCCTATGCTATTGCCGATGGCAAGAAGCTGTGGCGCGGTTACTCGATGGGTCCGGATGAAGACATCCTGTTCGACGCCGAAAAGACCATGTCTCTCGGCAAGCCAGTCGGCAAAGATTCTTCGCTGAAGACCTGGACGGGCGATCAGTGGAAAGTCGGCGGCGGTTCGGTTTGGGGCTACGCAGCCTACGATCCAGAACTCAACCTGTACTACTACGGTTCGGGCAACCCCTCGACCTGGAACCCTGTCCAGCGCGCTGGTCCGGATGGCAAGCAGATCGACCAGAAGTGGTCGATGACCATGTTCGCA
>JANNUW010000341.1:0-1423 GCA_031414095.1 Hyphomicrobium sp.
TGGAGGGCACTGTCGCGGCGAAATTCGCCCGGCAGATTGGTGCGCCGGAAGGCCGAGTTGTCGCCCTGATAGGCGTGCTCGCCGCTGGTCATCCACGGGTAAGCCAGGTCGCCTTCGAGGTCCCACAGGTGATGATGCGCATCGACGATGGGCAAATCATCGTGAAGCTGCGCGATCATCGTCTACTCCCCGTTGCTTGCGCCCTCAGATCGCGGCTTCGGTCGCGGCGTCGAAGAACCGCAAGCCGACCGGATTGACGCCGAGCCGGATCTTCTGCTGCGGCCTGACCTTTACTGTCGGCTCCACACTGGCGACCATCGGTCCGCCGCCGGCGGTCACATCGAGGATGATCTCCGAGCCGAGCTGCTCGGCGACTTCCACGATGGCGTCGAACGACATATCGGCTGCATCGTCGCCACGTGCCATGTGCAGATCTTCCGGGCGAATACCGAGGATCGCAGCCTTACCGTTCTGGCCGCCCATACGGGCCGCGACCTCGTCCGGCACGCGAATATTCATCGTCGGATTGACGGCATGGAGAGCGCCGCCGTTTTCCTTGATCGTCACGTTCGAGAAGTTCATTGCCGGCGAACCGATGAAGCCGGCCACGTACTTGTTCGCCGGATTGTTGTATAGATCGAGCGGCTCACCGACCTGCTGGATCAGTCCGTCTTTCATGACCACCACCCGATCGCCGAGCGTCATCGCCTCGACTTGGTCGTGGGTCACGTAGATCGACGTCGTCGCCAGACGCTGGTGCAGCTTCTTCAACTCGACGCGCATCTGAACGCGCAGCTTGGCATCGAGGTTCGACAGCGGCTCATCGAACAGAAACACTTGCGGGTTGCGCACGATGGCGCGTCCCAAGGCGACCCGCTGCCGCTGACCACCCGACAGCATGCGCGGCTTGCGGCCTAGATGGTCCTTGATGTCAAGAATGTCCGCCGCGTTGTTGACGCGCTTCGCGATTTCTGCCTTGTCGAACTTTCTCATCTTCAAGCCGAACGCCATGTTGTCGTAGACCGTCATGTGCGGATAGAGCGCATAGTTCTGAAACACCATGGCGATGTCCCGATCCATCGGCGGCAGCTCGTTGACGACCTGGTTGCCGATAAGGATCTGGCCTTCGGTGATTGCTTCGAGACCGGCAACCATACGCAACGTTGTCGTCTTGCCGCAGCCCGACGGCCCGACGAGCACCATGAACTCCTTGTCCTTGATTTCGAGCGACACGCCCTTCACGGCATGAAAATCGGCGTAGTGTTTGTGGATCTGACGGATCGATACGTTGGACATTCGTTTACCCTTTGACGGAGCCGGTCAGGCCCGAAACGTACTGTTCGACGAAGAAAGAATAGGCGATCGCCACGGGGATCGATCCAAGCAGCGCGCCGGCCATCAGGGGGCCCCAGAACTGTACGTC
>JANNUW010000342.1:0-30444 GCA_031414095.1 Hyphomicrobium sp.
GCCGCCAAGCTTGGACGGGATTGCGCGCAAGATCGCGTAGAACGGCAGGAAGTACCATTCGGGTACAATGTGCGGTGGCGTCACCAACTGATTGGCGGGCGTGTAGTTATCAGCATGGCCCAGATAGTCGGGCATGAAGAATACGAACCAGGCAAACAGCATGAGGAATGCGAAGGCGCCGACGGCGTCTTTGGCGATCGCAAACGGATACATCGGCACCGTATCGGCCTTCGACTTGATGTCGATGCCGGTCGGGTTATTCTGGCCGGCCACATGCAATGCCCACAAATGCAGGGCCACGAGCCCCGTGATCACGAACGGCAGCAAATAGTGCAGCGAGAAAAAGCGGTTCAACGTTGCGCCGCCGACGGAATAGCCGCCCCACAGCCATTCGACGATGCCGGTGCCGAGGCCCGGTATAATCTCGTTGAGCGACGAGAACAGGTTGGTGATCACGGTCACGCCCCAGAAGCTCATTTGGCCCCACGGCAAAGCGTAACCCATGAAGGCGGTCGCCATCATGCACAGGAAAATCAGTACGCCCAAAATCCACAGCACTTCGCGCGGGGCCTTGTACGACCCGTAATACATGCCGCGGAAAATATGGATGTAGACGGCGACGAAGAACATCGACGCGCCGACGGCGTGGAACGACTGCAGCATCCAGCCATAGTTCACGTCGCGCTTGATATGCTGCACCGAGTTGAAGGCGTCGGCCGCCGTTGGCACGTAGTGCATGGCGAGCACGACGCCGGTCACGATCTGGATCATCAGGCACATCATCAAGATGCCGCCGAACGTCCACAAATAGTTCAAGTTGCGTGGCGTCGGGAACTCAACGAACTGGCCGTGCACCATGCGCGCGACGGGCAGGCGCTCGTCCCACCATTTGCCGAAGCGCGAAGACGGCTGATACGAGGACTCATGTTGAGCCATAGTGAAAACTCCCGTTAGCCGATCTTGATTTTTGTGTCGGAGACGAACGCATACGGCGGCACATCGAGATTGCGCGGCGCGGGACCTTTGCGGATGCGGCCTGAGGTGTCGTACTGCGAGCCGTGACAGGCGCAGAACCAGCCGCCAAATTCGCCGCGCTGGTCGCCAAGGGACTGACCCTTGGGTACGCACCCTAAGTGCGTGCACACGCCAACCAGAACAAGCCACTGCTCATGTCCGGCCTTGACGCGGTTGGCGTCGGTTGCCGGGTCGGCGTCCGGCAGCGCGAGGTTGCGCGCTAGATGATCTTTGAGGGCGGCCTTGTCGTCGGCGGTCGCCTTGGCGCGCTCGTCGGCCGTACGATTCCTGATGAAGACAGGCTTGCCGCGCCACAGCACGGTGATGGCCTGGCCTTCTTGAATGGGTGCCAGATCGATCTCGATTGACGCCAGCGCTTTGGCGGACGCGTCGGGGTTCATCTGCGAGATGAAGGGCCACAGCAACGCAGCCCCGCCGACGGCTGCAAATGCATTGCCCGCGACAACCAGAAAGTCCCGGCGATTGGGGTCTTCTGTTTCAGATGCCACGTCTACCTCCGAAAAACATCGTCATCTGCCGCCGGGCGCGCCTGCCGCGCCAATACGAACTACCAAAAGGCATTGATCAACGGGTGGGAACTCAAAAAGCCTGCCGCACCGCCGCATGACGGTCGAGCGTACATAGTGGCTGAATAAACCAAATATACGCGCCGGGCCATGGCGGAGGAGGTCCGGGTAATAGGCGTTTTGACGCGCGCGGTTTCGAGAAGGCAACGCGCCGCACGTCGAAAAAGGGTAAGCAGGGGCGGACCGATCGCGGCGCGCTTTCGACGGGTCGTGTCAGAATTCAAATACGGGAACGCCGATGCGCCTGGCACTCTATCAGCCCGATATTCCGCAGAACACGGGCACTCTTCTGCGGATGGCCGCGTGTCTGGGTGTTAGCGTCGATGTCATCGGGCCCACAGGGTTTGATATGAGCGATCGTGCTCTTCGGCGCGCGGGCCTTGACTATCTGGCCCATGTCGACTTGACGCGGCACCAAACCTTCGACGTTTTTAAAACGGCGACGCTCGATCTTGAACCGCCGCGGCGCCTGATTCTCCTGACCTCGCATGCCACAACTGCGTATACACAATTCGAGTTTGCCAACGGAGATGTGATTCTGCTCGGCCGGGAGAGTGCCGGTGTTCCCGACGCCGTGCACGCGGCCGCCGACGCACGGCTCACAATCCCGATGCAAGGCGGATTGCGCTCGTTGAATATCGCGGTGGCAGGCGCCATGGTTGTCGGCGAAGCGCTGCGACAGTTGAGTCAGGATCGTGCATGAGCCAACAGCTCGACCCCTCCATCAGGCCGATTGACGCCATCATGTTGAGCGTGGGGCAGGGACATTGGCTTTATGCAGAACAGGTTGGTGTGGCCGGCGGTGTGCCCATGCTGTTTGTGCACGGCGGGCCTGGCAGCGGCGCGCAAGCCAGCCACCGCGCCATATTCGACCCGCAACGCCATCATGCGATTCTATACGATCAGCGTGGCGCGGGGCGCAGTCATCCGTACCGCTCGACAGCCGCCAACACGACGGCTCATCTGGTGGCCGACATCGAGGCCCTGCGAGAATTTTTTGGTTTCGAGAAATGGCTGATCGTCGGCGGCTCGTGGGGATCGACACTCGCGCTGGCGTATGCGCAGGCCCATCCTCAGCGGGTGACCGGCCTCGTGCTGCGGGCAATTTTTTTAGGCACGGCGGCCGAGATCGACTGGGCGTTCGTCGAGGGGCCCCGCCGCTTCCGTCCTGAATTGTTCGCTGATTTCGTCGGTTTTCTGGCGCCGTCCGAGCGCGCCGACCCGGTTGCGGCCTACGTGGCGCGCTTGACCAATGCCGACCCACAGGTGCACGGCCCGGCCGCTCATCATTGGAATGCCTACGAGCGGGCTTTATCGGAGCTGGCGCCGCGCACCGTTACACTGCCCGCCAGCTTCGATCCCGCCGCGCGCCTTCCGCCGACGCCGTTCATGGAGGCCCATTACATCGCCAATGATTTCTTTATGGAGCCGGGCGAACTGCTAGCAAACGCGCGCAAACTCGTCGGAATTCCCGGACGCATCATCCAGGGCCGTTATGATTTATTGTGTCCACCCGTCAGCGCGGTTGCGCTGGCTCGTGCGTGGCCTGAGTGCCGCTTGCAAATGATCGAGACCGCCGGCCATGCGATGACCGAGCCCGGCGTCGAAGACGCCATGCGAGCCGCCGTCGCCGAGCTGGCCGGAACCTGACCGGCCCGCGCTCATAGGTGCACAAATTATTCTGCTGGGGCGGGCGCGATGAAGATCTCGCCATTGCGCCAGGTCGCGATGTAGCTGTCAGGATCGGCTGCGACATCGAATATGAGGGCGAGGGTTGTCATAGCTTTTGGCCTTTCGAGTTGAGCCTGTCAGAGCCCAACTCTCGCAGCTTTCCAGCCGTGCCGCTGTTCCCGCGGGAACACTTTATGCCACCTTCGTGCGCGGCGCCGTCTTGACCGCCTTCAGGTCCTGCACGATGCGCTGCGATTGTGACGGCCAGCTGCTTGCGACCCAATCGTCGGTGCCAAACAGCCAATACCAGAAGCGGTTGCGGCGGTAGTAGCGCTCGACCGTGACGCGGTGCATGTTGTCCATGGTCCCCGAAAGTGTTTCGAGCATCTGGACGGGCTTTGCCGCTTCTTTTTCAAGACTGGTCAACTTCGTCGCGAAGCCTTCGACGTTGGTGCCGAGCAAGCCGAGCCGTTCGTTCAGCCCCCCCATTGACGTTGCTCCATCGCGGCGCCACTGGTCAACCGAGCCGGCCAGCGTGTGCTGATTGGCGTTGAGCTTCATAAGTGCGTCGTGAACTTCGCCGAGATCCTGAACGTGCGTCTTCTGGGCTTCGATGGCGCGGTCCTGCGCGCTGCGGGCAAAGTCTGCCGCCTGCTGCGCGACCGTGCCGAAGGCCTTTTCGACGGCTGACATGCGATCGTTAAGCGCCGTGAAATCGCGGGCCACATCTTCGTCGCGGCCCTCGACCGCCGCCGCGAGGTTGTTTACGCGATCAGTCAGCGGGGTGAGAATGGCGACGGCGATTTCACTGCGCTGGCGATCGAGCTGGCCTTTAACGCCCTCGGTCATGCCGTTCGAAGCGGTTTTAAGTTCGGCGAGAAGTGCGGTTTGCGCATCTGCCGCCCGGCGGCGCTCGGCGGCCAGCTGCTCATCAAGCGTTTCAAGGCGCTCGCTGAGCGTCGCGGCAGGATCACCGTCGCGTGACAGGACCGCTTCTTCGATAATGTCGAGTCGATTAATGATGGGTGTCAGATCGACGGCAACGGCACGCGCGTTCAGGCTCGCGATTTTTTCGCCGAGATGGTCTGCCGCGCGTTGATTGCCAGTCACGACGGATTGCAGAACGGCCTGCACCGAGCGTTCCATGGCCGCAACGCGTTCGAACAGCGGTGCCAGATCCTGGGGCGATGACGGCCGGATGTTGATGACGGCATTTTCCAAGGCCTGCAAGCGATCGCCCAGCGACGTCTGCAGGCGGTCGTGCAATCCGCCCGACAGCCGCGAGGTGTCATCGCGCTGTGCTCCGACCTCGCGCTGCACATCCTGCAGAACCGAGGCCAGCATCTTGCGCTCGTTTTGAAGGTCGAGTCCGAGTGTCCGCACCATTTGCTCAAGCGCGTCGAGCCGTGAATTTTGAATACTGTCAACAGGCGCCGAGCCGTAATCGGGCCGCGCGTTGGGCGGGGCGGCGCGCATCATGGGCTCGCTTGGCTGGTAGCTGCCACGCATGCGGTCGCGGTTGGCATCCATCGGATCGTAGGAATAAGGATTGCGTGCCATCGGGGGCATAACCTCCGCGTAGGTGTTGACGGAATAGTTGTTGTAGGGTCGGCCTGGCAGGCTGCGTTGGATCAATTGCAAGCCGGGAATGTCGGGGCTTGCATCGAGCATCACTTGCAGAAGATCGTCCACGCTGGCCGGCGCGTTACGCCGCGACGCCAGCGCTGCGGCTGTGCGCAGGACATCTTCCAGTTCATCGGACCGGCGCGGCACGGACTTGCCGTTGCTGAGGCTCATCGGAATTTCGCTGGCGATGACGGTGGCACTTTCCCGGCGCAACTGGGCGGCGCGCAGGCCGTAAGTTTCAAGAACGTCGGCTGCAAGATCGATGCGCGTGAGAGCGTGCAGCAAATGTTCGAGCCGCACTTCGCTCGACCGGTGCGCCAATGCGACGTCGAAGGCATGATTGGAACAGGCGAGCACGACATCGTCGACCCAGATCGGGCCCGATCTGCCGGTATGCGATCCCAGACCCTGCTGGCCCAATGGCGGTGCCCCTGGCGCAGACATCGACCGCGTGCGCAGAGCCTCGGCAGAGGAGCCCAACGCCGGATCGGCGCTTGCGGCTGTCCATGTCTGCGGAGTTCTGAGGTCCAGGTCCTCGCCCCGGTAGCCCATCGTCGCATTCTCCTTCAAGTTCACGGACGCGCGCCCGAAAGCGTCACGGTATCAAGTCTTGTGCCAAGTCTCGCCCGCATCTCAAGCCCGTGGTCCAGGTCGCGCTTGCTCGAGACTAAACCGTTCCTGGCGCCTTCGCGAGGTGCTGTTCAGTTTCGTTTCGATCGTCTGTCGACGGATCGATTACCGAAGGCGCAGTCATCGCGGTTGATAAACCCTTTCAAGGCGTCTCATATTAACTTAGTACAATCAATTTGTTAAATAAGTTTGCTTAAGTGCATTTCTTGGCTTGTCGCTGCCTTTGGCTTCAAATCATTGAGATTTGACTGAATTTCGGTCATCTCCAGTGCGGGCGGCGCGCCGCCCAAGAGCCCAGCAATGCCTTCCGCCGAGCCGGGCCGGCAATCGAGCCAAAGGTCAAAATCGCGCGGATCGAGGATCACCGGCATGCGGTCGTGAAGGGGCTGCATAAACGCGTTGGCGGCACAGGTCAGGATGGCCATGGTTTCCATCTCGCTGCCATCGGCACCCAGCCTTTGCTCGTAAACGCCGGCCAAGCCCATCAGCCCGACTGTCTTGGGCCGCACCAAAAACGGCCGCTTGGCCCCCTTGGGGCCTGTCCATTCGTAGAATCCGTCAGCTGGAACGAGGCATCGTTTGTGCCGGATCGCGCCGCGAAACGATGGCTTATCGATGATCGTTTCACTGCGGGCGTTGACCAGGGTGGCGAACTCGCGCGGGTCCTTGACCCACGGCGGAAGCAGTCCCCAGCGGACCAGTGTCAGCTCGCGCGCGCCCGATCTGTCGTTGCGCACGATGACGACAGGCTGCGTGGGCGCAATATTCGGGCGTGGTGGAAAGTCATGCCCGCCGCCGTGGGAAAAGTAGGTCCTCACGGCCTGCGGCGGCGACGTTAAATTGTAACGCGAACACATGGCTCATTCTCGCGCTTGCCTAGTGACGCCAGCGATGGGACGACCCTGCCTCGGCGCGGCAGCCCGTGTAAGATAGTGTAGTCACCGTTCACAGCAAAGGGCGCACGTGGCGTGCCAAAGCAAAGAAGCTGTAGACTTTGTCTTTTATTTGCCGTGAAAAGCAGCGAGCTATCGTCGTTCGTCGATAGACTGGCTGGCGAAAGAGGACTGATGCGAGCTCCCACACTGCAATGCCGGTCGCCGGCCCGGCTGATGCGAGCGGTGCTGATTGGCGCGCTCGCGACCTTCGCCGGGGTGGCGCCGCTGCAACGGTTGCCGCCCGCGCAGGCAGCGACTGATACCAGACCCTACGATGAGCGCCTGATGCGCCTGGCGGAGTTGCTCGGCGCCATCCACTATTTGCGCGAGTTGTGCAGCGCCAACGATGGCCAGGTCTGGCGCGACCGTATGACGGAGCTGCTCGATGCCGAAGGGGCGTCGGCGCTGAGGCGCGCAAAACTTTCGCGCAGCTTCAATCAGGGCTATCGCAGCTACAGCCGCACGTACCTGTCGTGCACGCCGTCGGCGCAATCGACCATCACTAAATTTATGGCCGAAGGCGTGCAGCTGTCCGACACGCTCGTCAAAAGCGCGCCCCCTTAATTTACCCTTAATTGTTGCTACGGCATCTTTATCAAATGCGCTGTGCTAGCAGACCCTGGGTGCAAAAAACCGGGTGGTCGCAGTGCGAATGACCCTCGGCCGAAGACCAAGACAAAAAAGATGGAGCCGGGGGACGATGCCGCTGTTTGATTTCAATGATGGAGATGAGAACAGCGTGCGGGCGCTCAATCTCATTTTGGATGCCTGGGATCAGGGCGCCGAAAGTGGGGTGCGCCCCGAGCAAATGGCCTACGCGGCGCTGTTTACGGCGCTGACCGATCTCGTCGCCCTGTTTGGCGAAGAAGCCGTTTTGAAACTTGCCCGCGGCCTCGAGGCCCGCGTCGAACACGGAGAGTTTTCGCTCGACCGCGCGCGGCATTAAAGAGGGCGCGCGGCCTTAATACGTGTGCATCAAAAGATGAGGCGGTTTTTGATGACCATTTCCGCCACGAGAACAAATCCGAACGCCACCAGCAGGCATCCCGCGATTTGGTTGATTAGCTTCAATTGCGACAAAGAAATGCGGTGCCGCACGCGCCCGATTATGTTGGATAGAAAGATCCACCACGCCAGGCTGCCGGCCATGATCGCCGCCACCATGACGAGGCTGTCGATGTAGCCGTCGACTTCGACGAACGTGCTGACGCCGCCGAAAATCGCAAACAGCCCCAGCACAGCGCCCGGATTGGTGATCGTGAAAAAGAACGTCTGGGGAATATCCCACACGAAATCCTTGAGCGATGCCGTTTCCTCGGTTCCCGGCAACGGCACCTCGAGACGTGGCCGCGTTATAAAGAGCTTGATGCCGAATGCGACCAGCGCCAAGCCGCCGACGATCTGAATAATCGTGCGATGATTGCGGACCGCTCCCGAAATCGCCCCGACGCCAAGGCTCGCAAACAGCGCGATCAAGCCATCGCCCAAGACGGCGCCGAGGCCCGCCGCGACACCGCCCCAAAATCCGCGTTCGAGCGCGCGTTGGATACACAGGATATTGACAGGGCCCACCGGAGCCGCCACCAGGACGCCGATGATCATCCCGATGGGGATTATCAGAGGATTGGGAATATAGTCCAAGACGTGCTCCGCCACGCCATCACAGCCGATGGCCGCCAAAAGTTCCGCTCATACGTTCCCGAAGCCTCGGCCCACAGGACGCCAGTGGATCAGGACCTGAACTCGAGATGCCAATGATTGGGAACAAAGCTGCTCGGTTACCCGTAGTGGTAGTGGCGGCGTTGGCGCTTGTCCATTGGGTCTGTAGCGCCATTGGAGCCGCGCACGTAGCTAGCGGCACAGCCGGTACCTCATCATTGGCAGCCCCGGCGTCGAAAAATCCGTCACCGCGTCTCGCATTACCCGACCAGGTCACTGAAACCCGTGACTTGATACTGGCCGCTGCCCGCTCGGGCCGCTTGGACGAGTTGCAAACGGTGATCGATCATCGAGACCTGCCTGTCCAGGTCGGCGCGGCACCCGGCGTCGGCCCGCTCGACCATCTGCGCGCGGCGTCCGCCGACGGCGCGGGGCGCGAAATTCTGGCAATTTTGCTCAACCTTTTGGTGAACGATCCCGTATCGCTGCCGATAGGCCGTGACGTTGAAAATAATGCGGTTTACGTCTGGCCGGCCTTGGCCGAGCGAGATTTGAGTGAACTGACCTCGGCTGACGACGTCGAACTTTACCGCTTGATGCCGGTGGCGGAAGCCAAGGCCATGATCGCAGCTGGTAAATGGACGTGGTGGCGGCTTGCGATAAGTGCTGACGGCACCTGGCTCTCATTTATGAGAACTCCCCGGTAGGCAACGGCGCTGCGCCTCCATCGACGCTAATCATCAGACGGCGCACGGCAGTGCGGGAACTAAAGCCGACGGGCCTTAGTTTCGAGCCTATGAACCGCTGAATTGGTTCGATTATACGCTTAACTGGAGTACCTCAAAATGGCCACCCTTCAACCCACAGCAGCCATCCTCGATAAAGAAACAAACTTCAATTCCCTGAGCTGGCCAGCAATCTTTGCCGGCAATGCCGTAACTGGCGGCTTGCTCCTCGTCATGATCCCGCTGGGGACTGCGGCGGGTCTCGCCATGGCGTCGCCATATGCCAACCAAGGCGCGTCAGCGTCGGCCATAGGCATTGCTTCGGTTGTGTGGGTGGCGTTCATGTATCTCTTTGCGACGGCCGCTGGCGGCTATGTGGCAGGGCGCTTACGCCCGCGTTTGGCTGGTGCCGATCGCGATGAAGTGTCGTTCCGAGACAGCATCAACGGCGTGGTGTTCTGGGGCGTCGGTATGATCGTGTCGGCGCTGTTCACCTTTTATATCGTCACATCGGCGATCAGTACTGCGGGCCAAGCAGTTGGCAGTGCCGTGAGCGGCGTGGCCTCGACGGCGGCGCAATCCTTGCCGGCGGTCAATACCGATTACGTGTCGGACCTGTTCCTGCGTCCGTCGGGCAAGGCAGCCCCTGCTCAGCCGGGGGCAGCCCCCAACGCCGCGCCGCGTACTGACGCTGACGTCCGTGCCGAGATTGGCCGCATCATGACCGCCAGCGCGGCTAACGGCCAGATCAGCGAGCCTGACAAGCAGTATCTCGCTCAGCTCGTGGCGCAGCGTACGGGCGTGACGCCTGATGAAGCCAAGGCCACGGTCGACAACGGCATCAAACGCGCGACCGAACTGCGTGACCGTGCCGCTGCGCAAGCGAAAGACGCCGCGGAAGCGGCCCGCAAGGGAGCCTCGCGCGCCGCATTCTGGACAGCTGTTCTGTCACTGCTGGCTGGTGTTGCTGCGATGTATGCCGCCCAACTCGGCGGCCGTCACCGCGACGAAGGCCGCTACGCTTAAACGGCTGTGCGCAATTGCAGACAGATAGCACGAGAGCGGGTCCTACCCGCTCTCGACGCGTTTTCCGATCCGTCACGCCGTCGTTCGGTGATGCAAAATGCGTGCGATGGTATTTGTGAGGATCTGCGCGGCGAGAATTGCGGTTGTCCCGGTGTGGTCGTAATCGGGCGCCACTTCGACGAGGTCCAGCCCAACGATGGTGCCGCGTTTGGTCAGCCCGTCGATGAACTCCAGCACTTCGTAATACAGGAAGCCGCCATGCGATGGCGTCCCCGTCCCGGGCGCGATCGATGGGTCAAACCCGTCGATGTCGATGGTCAGATAGTAGCGGGCGCCCTTGGGAACGCGCTCGAGCGCTGCCGCGACGCCCATTTTACGGAACTGACGCACTGACAGGATATCGGAGCCCATGCGGCGGGCGTCTTCGTAACCCTCGCGTGCCGTCGACGACACATTTCGAATGCCAAACTGTGACTGGCCGGTGACGTAGGGTTTTTCCGCCGCGCGCCGCAGCGGGCTGCCGTGGCCTAAGCGAACACCGTGGCGTTCATCGACAAAATCCAGATGGGCGTCGATCTGCACGACGTGGAGCGGTCCGTGGTCTGAGAAGGCGTTGATGCAGGGGATGGTGATCGAATGATCGCCGCCCATGACGACGGGCAAAGCGCCCGCTGCCAAAATCTTGCGCACGCCGAACTCGATGTTGGCGTGGCTGCGAACCGTATCGGTGTGCACGATGTCGGCGTCGCCGATGTCGATGATCCGGGTCGTGTCCGCCGGCAGGTAGACGACGTCATCTTCGTGGTCGTAGACGCCGCCGTGGCCAAACGCGAACAGCGTTGAGGCCTCGCGAATGGAGCGCGGGCCAAAGCGCGCGCCCGAGCGCCATTGGGTGCCGAAGTCGTAGGGTGCACCCATGACTGCGACATCGGCTGCAATGTTGTCCCAGTCAGGCTGATAGGGGTTTTTGCCAAACGTCGAAATTCCGACAAATGGAAGATTGAGACGGCCGGATTCATATCCATGACTGCTCATGTTCTGGACCTTCGATTTTGCACGGCGACCAGCCGTTCATTGAAGACTGTGGTTCTGCCCTTTCGCTGCGCGATGATCGGCGCCATGACGCAAGCCAATTCGAAAAGCAACGTGGCGCCCGCGTAGGCCGTCACGCCGCCTACATCGAAGGGCGGCGAGACTTCCACGACGTCAGCGCCAATGATGTCGAGACCTGCAAGTGCGCGCACCATTTGCAGGGCTTGAAACGTCGTGATGCCGCCGACCTCGGGCGTGCCGGTGCCCGGCGCCTGCGAAGGATCGACGCAATCAATATCAAACGAAATGTAGACGGATTTGTCGCCAGCGATGGATCGCGCCAAGCCCATGGTAGCGGCGGGCCCGCGTTCGAAAACTTCTTCGATGGCGATGACGCGAAGACCGTTGGCCGCGGCAAACTCACGGTCTTCGCCATCGTAAGTGGAACCGCGAATGCCGATCTGCACGGAGCGCTTGGGATCGATGAGGTTCTCCTCGATTGCGCGCCGGAAAGGTGTGCCGTGGGTATAACGGGCGCCGCCGAAATAATCTGAAAAGAGGTCCGTGTGGCTATCGAACTGGATTAAGCCGACGGGGCCGGACGCGGCCAGCGCGCGCAGCACGGGCAGACTGGTCAGGTGGTCGCCGCCCGCCGTGAGAGGTGTCACGCCAGCCGCGACGAGGGCGGCGTAGAAGGCCTCGATGCGGCTTAGCGTATCTTCGAGCCCGACAGGGTTAGGCGTCACGTCGCCGAGGTCGGCGAGGCGCGCGGTATGAAAGGGCGCGACGGCGGTTGCCTGATTGACCATGCGGATCATTGTCGACGCATCGCGGATGGCGCGCGGCCCATGGCGCGCGCCCGCCCTGTTGGTCGTGCCGCCATCCCACGGAATTCCGACAAGCCCCAATTCGACGCCACGCGCGTGCGCATCGCCCGGCGCGACGAACGGTAACCGCATGAAAGTCGGCACGCCGGCAAAGCGCGGCACCTCGAGTGCTGAGACGGGCAGAAAGTCTTCGTCGAACGCCTGCATGGGCCTAGCGGCCTCCCAAATGCACGGGGCGTTCGAAGTACGGCAGCGTTTCGATGCGCGGCGTGTAGGTGCCCGTGTCAGTTAGCGATTTGACATAGGTTGCGATCTCTTCGAGGGATGCAAACCACACGCTCTTGTTGGTCATGATGTCAGTCAAGAAGCGCTCGACTTGCATCCAGCGTGCGAGACGGCCGGTGAGAAACGGATGCCAGACCGGCAACCACAGACCGCCGGCTTCGTAGTGAGCCTCGAACTCTTCGAAGAAAGCGCGCAAGCCGTCCGACGGGCCCCGCACCGGCATCAGATATCCGATCTCGGCATAATGCGCGAAGGGCGGCCAGTCATCGGTGCCCCAGTGCACGGCCATTTCCCACAGATCGCCTTTTGGCGTTCTCATCAGATAGGGAATGTCGTCGGCCATAAGAGAGGAGTCGTAGAGGAATTTGTTGGCGATCAGCCGGTCGACGACGCCCTGCGTGACATTGTAGACGGGTGCGCGGTAGCCGCGCGGATGCCGGCCCGTCATGCGCTTGTGCACGTCCATGGCGCGGTCGAACCAATAGCCTTGCTCGACGTCCGAGTGCGATGTCGGGCCTTCATGCAGATAACTGTGATGACCTATCTCATGGCCATCCTTCAAGATGGCTTCAACAGCCGCGGGATACTGCTCCATGCACCAAGCGGGAATGAAGAAGGTCTGTTTGATGCCGAGCTTTTTGTAGGTCGCGAGAATGCGCGGCACAGCGACGTTGGGACCATACCGGCCCATCGAGATCGGGTTCAATCGATCAAAACCGTCGACCGGCCGCGAGATGTGAATGAGGCTGTCGGCGTCCATGTCGAATGAGATGGCACAGGCACAGCGGGCCCCATTGGGCCAGGGTATAGGATTGGCAATCATCAGATCATCCTCTCAATGCATGGCCGCGCCGCCATCGACGCTGAAACACTGTCCAGTTACAAACGATGCGCCGGGGCTCGCCAGAAAGGCGATCACGGCGGCGACTTCTTCGGCCCGCCCAATGCGGCCTAACAGATTTCGGGTCTCGACCGCTTGCTGTTGCGGCGTCATGGCGCCGAATGCCAGCAGCTGCGTATCGATCGGTCCAGGCGCGACGGCATTGACGTAGATGCCGGGGCCAAGCTCGCGCGCGAGCGAGCGCGTCCACGAAAGAATGGCGCCTTTGGTGGCGGCGTAGGCTGCAGCGCCTTGCCGCCCGGCGTAGGCAAGCTCGGATGCAACATTGACGATGCGCGCGCCCGCCGGCATGTGCGGCAGGGCCGCCCGTGTCACGAGGAATGTGCCGCGCACGTTGACCGCATACAACTGGTCGAAAGTTGCGACATCGAACGTGCCGACGGGTCCTTCTCGCAGAATGCCGGCCGAATTGACGAGAACATCGATATGGCCGCTCATGGCGATGACAGATTGCACAGCGGCTATGACCGAGGTTTCAATAGAGACGTCGGCGCAGACACAGTGCGGGTCGTCATCTATCGGAGCAATGTCGAGGCCGATCGCGTGCAGACCTTGGGTGCGCAAAGCGTTGAGCGTTGCGCGCCCGATACCGTTGGCCGCTCCGGTGACGAGCGCTGTTCTTTTGCTAGCTGAACTAATCACCACGGGACCTCTCCGCGATCAATGCCGATCGATTGACCCGTGACGTTGGCCGCCCAGCCGGATGCCAAATACAGATAGGCGCCGGTAATATCGGCGGGCAGCATCAAGCCTCCCGGTAAGGCTTGAGCGGCTTCCACGGCCTCCACAACGGACGCCTCTGGACGGCCCGTGCGCGCTGCAATAACCGACGCAGACCGTAACGAGGCTTCGGTGCGTACCCAGCCAGGGCATACGGCGTTGACCCTGATGCCGCGCGGTCCCAGCTCCTTGGCCCACGACTTGGTGAGGCCAATAATGGCGTGCTTCGAGCAGACATAGGCACCAAACAGCGGCTCGCCGACGCGTCCCCAGATCGAAGACGTGTTGATAATGCGGCTGCCGTCGCCGAGTTTGGCGAGAGCTGCCTGGGTGACAATGGTTGTGCCGACGATATTGACGTCGATGATACGCCGGAACGTGGCGAGTGTTGTTTGATCGGTATCGTCGAGCGGCGTCATGCGTTCTAAGCCGGCGTTGTTGATAAGAACATCGAGTGCCGGCAGGGTTGCAAACGTGCGCGCGACGGCTTTCTCATCCGTGACGTCGGCGATGTGCCCCGTCGCACCGATGCGTGCGGCGGTCGCGAGCACGGAGTCGTCCTCTGCGAGAATGTGGACCTTTGCGCCGGCTTGAACGAAGGCTCGGGCAATACCTTCCCCGATGCCGCGGCTGGCGCCCGTTATAAAGACTGTCTTACCTGCTATTCCGCACGTCATGCCACCTCGTCCTCTGCTGTCGACCTGACCAGCGCTAGGAGCTCGTTGCGCAATTCGAAGAACGCTTGACTGTCGCGCAGGGTCAATGTGCGCATGGGCCCAAGCCGGGCGGCAATATCGATCGTGGAAAGAATGCGCGCCGGGCGGCGGGTGAAGATCACAACGCGGTCCGCGAGGAAGGCTGCCTCTTCGACGTCATGCGTGACGAAAATAATGGTCTTGGTTTCAATCTGCAGAATGCGCCTCAGCTCTATTTGCAGAACTTCGCGCCGCTGAGCGTCGAGTGCGCCGAAGGGCTCGTCCATGAGGAGGACTTCGGAACCTGCCGCCAGCGTCCGGGCGATCGCTACGCGCTGGCGCATGCCGCCGGAAATGCGGTTGGGATAATTGCCCGCGTGTTCGGTCAGGCCTACGATGTTGAGATAGTGCCGGGTGCGCTCGCGTTTGGCGGCGGCCGTCATATCGCTCCGGTAGCGCATGCCGAACGCAACGTTATCTTCGACCGTTAACCAGGGAAAGGAGGAATACGACTGGAAGACCATGCCGCGGCGGCGATCTGGCGGTCCCAGCGGTGTGCCCGCCAGCCGGATCACTCCGGCCGTCGGGGTTTCCAATCCGCCCACCATACGCATGAGCGTTGTCTTCCCGCACCCCGAAGGGCCCAGGAACACGACAATCTCGCCTTTGGGTATGGAGAGATTGAACGGCGCTACGACGTCTCTGTCGCTGCCAAAGCCGGCGAAGCGCTTGCTCACGTTCTCGAAGGTCAGATAACCCATGGCAGCATCACCTCCGCAGGTAGGCGAACCAGCGCCAGTGAAGGCAACGAAGGGTTTGGTCCGTCGCCAGGCCGATGATCCCGATGGCCACCACGCCGGCCATAACCTCGGGTGTCTTGAAGAAGCGGCGTGCCTGCCAGATGACAAATCCGATGCCGCTATCGGCCGCCACGATCTCGGCGACGATCACGTAGCTCCAGCACCATCCAAGTGTGACACGCAAGTTGTCGACGAGTGTCGGCAGCATGGCGGGCAGCGACACATCGAGCAGCGCACGGCGGCGCGGCGCGCCAAGTGTGGCCGCTATTTCTTGATACTCGACGGGCACGCGGCGCACATCGTCAGCGACGAGTAGTACGAGTTGGAAGAACGTGCCGAGCCAGAGCAAGAACAGCTTGGTCGCCTCGCCGACACCGAACCAGATGATCGACAGCGGAACGAGGGCCGGCACCGGCAAATAGCGAATGAAATCGATCGTCGGCTCGAGCGCGCGGCCGATGAGCGCAAAGCTGCCCATCATAATGCCGAGCGGGATCGCCATGGCCGCTGCGATCAGAAACGCGCTCCAGACACGCAGGGTCGACACCCCCGCGTGCCACAGTAAGTCCCGGTTCAGCACCATGTCGGCAAGCGTGCTGGCGACGGTCGAGGGGGCCGGCAGAAAACTCGGCAAAACCAGCCCGCCACGCGAAACGGCTTCCCATAGCGCCAGCAATGCGACGCCGAACACCACTCCCGCAATGGGCGTATCTCGAGTCTTCTCCGACACGATGGTCTCCACCTCAGCTCAACAGCGATCATGCGTGGGTCACGGCCGTGACCCCGGTGTCATCGCTTGGCGCCTTCGAACAATCCAGAGACCAGCGAGTTGTCGATCTGCTGGGCGGCGTCGAGCTTCACTTCGGCGGCGCCGAAATCCAAATTCAACTTCATGATCTGATCGAACAGGGGATGAAGTTTGCCGGGCTTGCCACCCGTCCCGAGGAATTCGACAGCTTCTTCGTAGGTCGTGTAGCGCAGCGACGTATCGATGATCTCGGTCACTTCTTCGGCCTTCAGGCCATAAAGCGGGGCCGCGATCTCGGCGAATTTCTTGGGTTCTTTTTTGTAATAGTCGACCGCGCGATAGATGCCGCGCAGGAATTTTTTGTACTTGTCTGGGTTTGCTTTCAGATCATCCTGACGTGCGGTGATGATATCCAAGATGAGGCCCGGCGCGTCCTTCGACGACGAGATGATCTTTGGATTGCGTGCCGTGACCGACTTGACGGCTTGCGACATGAAGGGCTCGTAGGTGCCCACGGCCGCGATACTGGCGTCGTTGAACACAGCGATGGTGTCGGCGGTTGCGATTTCCTTGAGCTTTACATCCTTCAATGTCAGCCCTGATTTGGCCAGTTCCATCTGGAGCAGAAGGCGCGCTGGAATGTTGGGCTCGACAGCAATGGTTTTGCCCTTGAGATCGGCGACGGAGCCAATTGAGCCATCGGCAACGACACCGTCACCGCCAACCGACAGGTCGATGGTGCCGATAATCACACCGGGCGTCATAGCATCGCGCGGGCGGCCCTGATGCTCGCCGACCGTGCGCATATCGACCTCGATGTCGCCGCGCGCCATGGCAGCCAGCACGTTGCTGCGGTCATCTTCGAACTTGAATTCAACCGCGATTCCGTCATCGGCAAAGTAGCCGAGCTTGTCGGCCACCAAGGCCGGCGCAAAGCCGACCCAGGTTGGGGCGAGCACGCGGATTTTCTCGTCGGCCAGCGCCGTTCCATAGGAAATACTGGATGCAATGGCCGCGGCGAGAACGATGACTGATGCAACTCTCTTCATAGTTTTTAACCTCCAGGTTCAAAGTATTGGGCCTTTGCCGGTCCCTTTTTGGTTGGATGCAGCGTAACATTAGAAAAGAGCAGACTTGAATTAGGAAATTTGATCGGCTTAGATCGACAAACACCGATGTAATTTTTCTATGCCGCGGTGCAGCATCGAGGCTCGCATGTTTTTGCAGCAGGTTTTAATTAATTTTGCTCTGGTGTTGTCATTGCAGCAAGTCAACGCGGCGGAGGTAACAGCGCGAGAGGTCGCGGCTTCGCTGTTTAGCACTGGGTCCGGTTCACCTCCCGACTTTTCCGGAAAAGATCTCAGCTCGCTTGATCTAGCAGATCTAGACTTCAAGGGGGCTAATCTCACAGAGGCCAATCTCTACGGTGCGGATTTGTCTAGGTCCAATCTCAGTCTAGCGCGCCTCAGCGGTGCACGGCTGGATCGCGCGACCATAATGCAGACGACGTTTAAGGGTGCCGATCTCAGCCGTGCTACCATTCTGCGCCCAAACATATTATCTACGATGGAGATGGACGTTTCGGAGTTGCCCAACTTTGACACCGCTAAGATGATAGGTGTTCACATTAATGCCCGGCTGGATTTGATCAGCTTTAAAGGCGCTGACCTTACCGACGCGTTTTTCGGACCACGCGACCTCGCCAGCGAAGGTTTGATTACGCCACGGATACTTATGAATGGCTGCGACTTCACTAACGCGACGCTTATTCGAGCTGACTTCAGTCTCAATAGCCTGCAGTACGCAAAATTTATTAATGCCGATGCGACCGGTGCAAATTTTGCGAATACAGATCTGGAAAACGCCGATTTTGCCGGAGCCGACCTGACCGGCGCCGACTTTACCGGCGCCAAGATCGAAGGCGCGCACTTCAATAGGGCAAAAGGAGTGGAGAATGCAAAAGGGCTTAAATTAATTCCCACCAGGGCCGCACCGTAACCGATCACGCCCGCAGCAAGCTGAGGCGATCATTAGCCTATAGGAACAGCACGAGCGGAATTTTGCAGGATCGGATCATCTCACCGCAAGGCTACTGGAAGCTGTCCCAAGGTTCAGTGCGGCCAGGGAATGCAACGGCCTTGAACGGCCAAAATTCAATAATCCATTGCAGTATGAGGTTTCCAAGCTCTTTATCAAAGGCGTCGGCGTTGTCTCCTTCGCGGACCCAGTAGAAAACGGCTGCCTCGAAAGAGGCGGCTTTGCTTGGAAAGATATACACGCAGCCGAGGCATTTGTGCTCGCCGGAAGACATCACCGTGTAGGCAAACGAGTACCGCAGCGTAAATTCGCGCTGGTGCCAGGCGAGGTCGATCATATCCTCTTTCTTGGTCAGGGCTTGAGGCCAAGGACTTTGAGGATCGAGAAGCCCCTTTAAGCGATCGGCACTCTCAATCACGGCCTCGAAGTCTTTGTCGACATCATCGATAGACAGCATACGCAAATGGAATCCGTTGCCGTCCAGCCGCTCCGGCACGTGAAATCCGGCAGGTACCAGCGGCTGTTTGTACATTCGCAAAACTCCTGCAGTGCCTACCCGCGTCTGCGCTAGCGCTCAAACGAAATCCGGGTCTGCCGCTTCACAGTGCTTCTTCGATTTTGACCCGCGTTGCTACACTGAAATTGATGCTTGACGCCAATCTACCAGCAAATCCCTCAACTTCCCCCCGCCACGATCGGTAAATTCCCTTTCCTCTGTTGGATCATCATGTAGGTGTCGCTGGTGTGTTCGGACAACTGGAACCACAGGTAGTTGTCGGCACGCACTTGCGTCATGGCTTCGTAGGCTTTTTTGAAGCTGGCGTTGTTGGCTGACAGCTCGGCGTAGACTTCGTTCGAGGCCTTGTAGCAGGCGTCGAGCACAGTCTCGGAGAACGGTTTCAAGATCGCGCCGTTCTGCACAAGCCGGCGAAGCGCGGCCGGGTTCTGCATATCGTAGCGCGCCATCATGATGGTGTTGGCGGTCTGCGCTGCGCTCGTCAGAATGGCCTGATAAACTTTGGGCAGGCTGTTCCACTTTTCGAGATTGAAGAAGAACGACAGCATCGCCTGTCCCTCCCACCAGCCCGGATAATAATAGTGCCTCGCCACGCGGTAGAAGCCGAGCTTCTCGTCGTCGTAGGGTCCGACCCATTCGGCGGCGTCGATGGTGCCCTTTTCGAGTGCCGGATAGATGTCGCCGGCCGCGATCTGCTGCGGCACGGCGCCCAGTTTTGACATGACCACGCCGCCAAATCCGCCCATGCGGATCTTGAGGCCCTTCCAATCGTCGGGCGTGTTGATTTCCTTGCTATACCAGCCGCCCATCTGCGCGCCCGAATTGCCGCCGGGCAGGCCGTAGATATTATACTTCTGATAGAACTCGTTCATGAGCGCGATGCCGCCGCCCTCATACATCCACGCGTTTTGCATACGCGAATTGATGCCGAACGGAATGCCGGTTGCGAGCGCGAACGTCGGGTCCTTGCCCCAATAATAATACGAGGCCGTATGACAGCTCTCGACCGTTCCGTCGGTCACGGCGTCGGCCGCCTGCAAGCCACCGATGATCTCGCCGGCCGAAAAAAGCTGGATCTGGAACTTGTTGTCGGTCATGTCAGCGACCGCCTTGCAGAAGATTTTTCCAGCACCGTGGATGGTGTCGAGCGACGGCGGGAAACTCGAGGTCATGCGCCAGCGCAGTTCGGGCGAGCCTTCGATGATGGCAGGCGCGGCTATGGCGGGTGCGGCCGTGAGCGCGAGGCCCCCGGTTCCGGCGGCCTTCAAAATTTTGCGGCGGGTAGGTTGGGTCACGTCCGGCCTCTTTTTAGTCGCACGAATCCCGCGCGGTGAGCGGGCAGACTATAAGCACGCGGGCGTGAGTTCACAAACTGCCCTCAATTGACCGAGCATTCCGCATAGCCGGCGGCTTTGTTGATGCGGTCGCGTCTCGATTTCAGTGCGTCGCGGTGGCGCTCTTTGAGGAAATAGCGGCCGCGGTAAGTCGTCGGATCGGTGCGCACCTGCTTCAAGACCAAGATTATTTCGACCGAGAGTGCTTGGTCACCCAGCTGGGTATCGCGATAGATCCTCAGTTTGAGATTGCGGCCATCGAACCAGTATTGCGCAACGGCCGCACGTTCGAGTTCGATGCCTCCAGCATCGCGCGGAATGTCGTCGTACTTGATGGCAACCCTTCCGCTCACGTCCAGAAGAGCATAGCTCTGCCCGTCGGGATCAAACGGAGCATTCAACGACAGGCTCAGAACGCGGTCTTCGACCACACACGCAATGTTGCCGGCTGCGGTCACATCCGATGCCGTGACAGCAAGGACGAGCACGTTCATCACGCAACGCATGGGCCAACTCATAGACGCCTCGTTATATCGCGCGCGCCCCACGCTCACGGCGAGGCTTGACGCCATGCTATGCTCTACGCGAGTTCTGCCACAACCATCTGGGTCATGAAAGTTAATGCCATGCCGCCCGGTTCCCCGGCCCCCCCTCAAAACTCCCGCATCGTCGGCTGCGTTCTGGCAGGCGGAAGGGCCAGCCGCATGGGCGGAGGCGATAAAGCCCTTCTCGAGCTGGATGGCCGGGCCCTGTTGAGCCATGTTCTGGAGCGGCTTGGTGGCCAAGTTTCGACGATCGTTCTGAACGCCAATGGCGACCCGGGGCGCTTTAAGGCGTTCGCCGTCCCGGTAGTGGCGGATGCGATCGAAGGCTTCGCCGGGCCACTCGCGGGACTATTAGCCGGGCTCAGATGGGCGGCAAACGAGGCGCCCGGCGCGACCCACGTTCTGACAGTCACGGGCGATGCGCCGTTTGTTCCAAGCGATCTCGCCGCGCGCCTTAGCGCGTCGCTGGCACAAGCGCCTGATGCCTGTGCCGTGGCGGCGTCGGGGGGACATGTCCACCCGGTCATTGGCCTGTGGCCGCTCGGCCTTGCCGCCGATTTGGAACGCGAGATCAAGGCGGGGATGCGCGCGGCAAATGCCTGGCGCGCGCATTGCGGTGCTGCGATCGTCGCGTTTGATCCAGCGACTATCGGCGGGCGGCTGATCGATCCATTTTTCAATGCCAACACGCCGCTCGAGCTGGCCACTGCCCGGCTGATCGCCCAACGGCAGACTTGGCACGCGCCCGTCGTCGGCATCGCGGGTTGGAAAAACTCAGGAAAAACGACACTGGCCGCACGGCTCGCCGCCGAGCTGACCGCGCGCGGACGGCGTATCTCGACCATCAAGTTTTCACATCACGACGAGCCCTCATCGTGGGACGATAACGCAAACGCGCGCGACACTGATCGGCACGCCGCCGCCGGCGCGCATCAGGTCGTTTTTGCATCGCCCGCGCGGTGGAAGTTCGTCAAAGGCGGCGGCGAGGATTGGCATGCGAGCGGCGACGACCGGGACTCCGCACTCACAGCAATCGTGACGGTCATGGTGCCCGTTGATCTGATTTTAGTCGAAGGTTTCAAGAGCGCGGCCATTCCCAAAATTGAAGTGCGCCGCAGGGGAGTGCGGGACGCGCGCCCGCTCGCACCGTTGGATACTTATGTTTTCGCCATCGCAGCCGATCATCCGGTTGAAGCCGAGGGACGGTGTGTCACGAGCCTCGACGACATCGCGGCGATCGCCGATCAACTCGAGCAGTTGATCGGCTTAGGCCACGGACGTGGCGACGTGGCCAGCCAATAAAAAGTTTGGCTTGGTCTGGACGTCGCGCGGGCTTTGCTCGCCGGCAACGAAAGATGGTGCATAGCCACCTGCGCGAGTTCGAACGCGCGACGCGTGCGGGGCCCGGGAGCGCGCCTTCGGGGTGCGAATACCTGGAAATGAGGAGGCCGAGCGCGAGATAGGTCAGCTGCGCAAGGGTTGGCGCGTCATCGAGACGGTCGTCGTGCCCGCGAGCCAAGAAGCTAAACTGTTGCGCACGGCGGGCAAGCTGGCCGTGTAGCTGAGGGATCTGACGTTGTGCCCCGAGCGCCAGGGACGGGGTCATTAAAGCAGCGCCGGCAACCACGATGAGAAGGGCCTGGTGCACAGATGGCCAAGCGGCCATCCGATATAGCGTCGGCGCGCAAAAGAGCATCCCAGCGAGCTTTCTGCCCTCCCGTTTTACTGGGATCAGTCTGTCTCAGGCGAACAGTCCGAGGGCTTTCACGACCGTCGTCCAGACGCCCCAAGCAAGAGGGATGCCAACGAAGAGCCAGAACACAGCCGTCTTGCCGTCGAGGCCGCCAGTGCCGATGCCGAACGAGCCACCCTCGACGACGGCGGCATTGGCGTTGAGGCGCGTCTGCTCCGCGGCGACTTCGGCATCGGTCATATGCCATTTCGGGTTGACCGGGCGCACCATCATATTGGCGATGAAGCCGACCACGAGCATGCCGGCGAGGATGTAGAATATGGGCCCATAGACCTGATCGGGCGGCGTGCCCGCGTTCTGGCGCGTATCGTGGAGGTAGTTGACGACAACGGGGCCCAATATGCCCGCTGTCGACCACGCGGTCAGCAGGCGGCCATGAATGGCGCCGACGAACTGGGTGCCGAACATGTCGGCCAAGTAGGCCGGAATCGTTGCAAAGCCGCCGCCATACATCGAAGCGATCACGCAGAAGCAGGCGACAAAAATGGCGAGGTTCTTAAGGTCAGCTCCGAAGGAGGCGAGCGCATAGAGCGCGGCACCTAATGTGAAAAAGATAAAGTAAGTCGCGCGGCGGCCGAGCGCGTCGGACGATGACGCCCAGCCGATGCGGCCGAAAATGTTGAACAGAGAAATGAGCCCGACGAAGCCGGCTCCGACGGCCGCCGCCATGGCGGCAAGGCTCGCGTCCTTTTTGATCTCGAGAAAACCGAGTTCGGGTTTGCCGACAAGCGCGCCGCCAAAGGTTTCCTGCAACATGGGCGAAGCGGCTCCGATAATGCCGATGCCCGCCGAGACGTTCATGCACAAAATCAACCACAGCAGCCAGAACTGCGGAGTTTTGTGCGCGTTATCCAAGTGCACGTTCTTGGAGGTAATCATGGCGTTGCCGTTGACGGGCGGCTTCCAGCCTTCAGGTTTCCAGCCGGTCGGCGGTACGCGATAGGCAAACGAGCCGATGGTCATGAATACCAAATAGATGACGGCCATGGCGACGAAGGTCTGCCAGACGCCGGGCTCCGTTGCCGTCTTGAACTGGTTCATCAACAAGGTTGCGAGCGGCGAGCCGATCATGGCGCCGCCGCCGAAGCCCATGATGGCCATGCCGGTTGCCATGCCGCGCCGGTCGGGAAACCATTTGATGAGCGTCGAGACGGGTGAAATGTAGCCCAGGCCTAAACCGATGCCGCCGATGATGCCAGAGCCGACCCACATCATCCAGAGTTGGTGCAGATAGACGCCAAGAGCCGAGATCAGAAGCCCGCCGCACCAGCACAGCGTCGAGACGAGACCAGCCTTGCGCGGTCCCGCGCGTTCGAGCCACCCGCCCCAGATCGCAGCCGATACGCCCAGCAGCACGAAGAAGAAGGTATACATCCAGCCGAGATCGAACTGGCTCCAGTTGCAGTCGGTTGCGGTCAGCGCGCGAACCGTACCCGCGGCTTTCTCAGCGAAGGTGGCAGCGCCAGCCGCACATTCGGCAAGCGGCTTGCCATCGGGTCCGGCGAGGGCGGCCTGCAGCGGCTTCCAAAACACTGAAAACCCGTAGGCCATGCCGATGCACAGATGGATGCACAACGCGGCCGGCGGCACCAGCCAGCGGTTGAAGCCTGGCTTGGCGATGGTGCGCACGCGGTCCAGCCAACCGGCCGTGACGGGCGCTTGAGGCGCTGGTTGTGCCACATTTGCCATGACGTCTTATTCCCCCGGTATTCGTTCTAATACGCCTGTTTGACAGGTCTTAAAGTTGGGACCGCGCGTGGCCATATGGGGTACGACTAGCCTGACTGATGGCCAGCGGCAAGAGAGCCCGAGAATACTTATGGTCATTTGATTTGAGCCGGGTATTTTGGCATCCAGCGCTGGCAAGAGCGAAGCGCCCGCTGCTGGCCCAATGGAGATTGAACGCGTTGAACAGCCTCGTCACGTCACCCGTCTTACCGGCCGTGCGCGCGCTCGTGGACCCGTTCGGCCGCCACGTGTCCTATCTGCGCGTGTCAGTCACCGATCGCTGTGATTTCCGCTGCACCTACTGCATGTCGGAACACATGACGTTCCTGCCCAAGAAAGATTTGCTGACGCTGGAAGAACTCGACCGCCTGTGCACGGCGTTCGTCCATCTCGGCGTTCGCAAGCTGCGCATCACCGGCGGGGAACCGCTGGTGCGAAAAAATATCCTTTGGCTGTTCAAGGCGCTGGGCCGCCATCTCGACACCGGTAAGCTCGACGAAATCACGCTCACCACCAACGGCAGTCAGCTCGCCAAATATGCGGCCGACCTGAAGGCGTGCGGCGTGCGCCGGGTCAATGTCTCGCTCGACACGCTTGACGCCGACAAATTCAAGGCGGTTACGCGCTGGGGCGATTTAAATGTCGTCCTCGACGGCATTGCAGCAGCCGAAAAGGCGGGGCTTGCCATCAAGATCAATGCCGTCGCGCTCAAGGGCATCAACGAGCATGAGATCGAAGACCTGGTCCGCTTCGCCCACGGCCGCGGCGCCGATCTGACGCTCATTGAAACCATGCCGATGGGCGACATCGAAGGCGACCGCACGGACCAGTATTTGCCATTGTCATTGGTGCGGTCGCGTTTGGCCGAGCGCTTTACGCTGGCAGACATTGCCCATCGTACCGGCGGGCCGGCGCGTTATGTGCGGGTGGCGGAAACCGGCGGGCGCCTCGGCTTCATCACGCCGCTGACGCATAATTTTTGCGAGAGCTGCAACCGGGTGCGGCTGACGTGCACGGGCACCCTCTATATGTGCCTGGGCCAGAACGACGCCGCGGATTTGCGCACGCCCTTGCGCGCCAGCGACGACGATCGCCTTGTCGACGCGGCTATTGTGGAAGCCATCACACGCAAGCCCAAGGGCCACGATTTCGTCATCGACCGGCGGTCCGCCAAGCCCGCCGTCGCCCGCCACATGAGCATGACCGGCGGCTGACGGCAGACCGGGTGTGTTAGAAGCCATTGTTGAGTAAAATTGGCGCGGGTTAAGTCAAATCATAAGGCTGCCGCGTTTCGCTCGTATTCTGTAACGTTCGCGCAGAAGATGCGTTTCAAGCCGAGGCAGCCATGAGCGGAACATTCGAGGCCTTTCTTTCAAGCGTCGCGCCCGGCGAGGCGTCCGACAGCGGCGCTGGTGAAGCGATGCCCAACCTCACGTTGGACGCATGCTTAGCGGCATTGCGCGATCAGGCCCGGCGCATCGTCGAACCGTGCCCGTTCAAAGTCGGCGATTTGATTACGGTGCGAACGGGCGCCGACGTCAAAGGTGCGGGCAGCCCGCATATTGTTGTCGAACTGCTGGCCGAGCCCGTCACCGACATGCGGGCGGAAGCCGGCAGCAATCAGTTCTTGCGCCAATACACCATGCGCGTCTGCCACTTCCATGGCGACAGCATGACGGTTCACGCCGTCGACCACGCCTGCTTTGAGCAGTGGAGCGATGTCCACGCCGCGGCCTGGCACGCCCGGCGCGACGAGGCCCACAAAAAAAAGGGCCCGAACAAGGTCGATCCTGAAACGCCGCTGACCGACGTCGTGCGCTTGCTGCGCGGCGAGGGCCGCAAGATCGCAGAAGCGAAAATCACTTGGAAGAAGGGCGACCTCGTCGAAGTCATCGGTTACGAGACGTCGCACGCGGCTAAGCCGATGCAGTTCGAAGGCCGCGCCGTTGGCTTCGTCGTCACCGTCGATCACTCCGATGACACCACCAAGGTCGTCTACTTCGACGAGGACGGCGATAGGCGCTCGCAATGGTTCAAACCCGTCGATCTCAAAAACTTCGCCGCCGTCGAAAGTGTGTGAGTCTGGGCAGGTGGCGACGCTGAACCGTGTGCTCGGCTCACGGCCGCGTGGGTGGTGTCAAGCGCGGTTTGCGAAGCGAACGGCGCGCGCGACCCAACATTTTATTGCGCCCGCAGCGCAACGTGGGCCGCACTTGACGCAGCATCGCCAACGGTGCGGGGGTTGCCAGGGTGCCGTGAGGTCTGGCCCTGTAGCGGACGGCCGTACTTAGGCCGTGGCGGCGTCGTCGATCATCAACTCGATTTTCTCCCGGCCGCCCCAAGTGTCGCGCTTCAGCGTGCCGGCGATGTGTAATGGCATCCCGTTGGCGCTCATGATGAGATCGCCCAAGGGCTGGCCTGCCGCGCGAAAGGCGACGCCGTCGAGTCGCGCGCCGTCAGCACCTTCGATGACACAGCGGACGTGGGCCTGGCCGACGATCTTGGCGAACTTGATGCGGTGGGCGGGAAATACAAATCGCGGCTGCGGGTTGCCTTGTCCGTAGGGGCCGGCGCGCTCGATGAGGCCGATCAGTTCGTCATTGGCCGCGCCGCAGCTGAGCGCGCCGTCTATTTCAAGGCCGGCGAGGTCGAGGGCTGCCGCCGACGACTGTGCCAGGGTGCGCGCCAGATAGGTTTTGAATTCGCCAAATGACGTCATGGATACGGTCAGTCCGGCCGCCATGGCGTGGCCGCCGCCCTTGGCAAGATGACCCGCCGCGACCGCTGCGCGGACGGCGCCACCGATGTCGACGCCCGCCACCGATCGCAGCGAACCGGTGCCCGTGAGCGCGCCCGAACTGCCGTCTTTCTCCCAGGCGATGACGCACGCGGGCCGCCGGAAGCGCTCGACCAAGCGGCTTGCCACCAATCCCACGACGCCTTTGTGCCAAGTTTCCGACCCGGCAATAACGATGGCGAGATCAGGACATTCGCTGATCTGCCGGTCGGCATCGGCCATGGCTTCTTCGAGCATGCCGGTCTCGATGGCTTTGCGCTCGCCGTTGAGTTTGTCGAGGACGGCGGCGATGCGCGCGGCTTCGATGTCGTCGGTCGTGGTCAGCAGTCGCGCGCCGAGCGCTGCATCGCCGATGCGCCCGCCGGCGTTGATACGCGGTCCCAGAATAAAGCCGAGGTGATAGGTCGACGGCGGCTGATTGAGGCCCGCGGCATCGGCCAGCGCGCGCATCCCTATGTTTTCACGGCCGCGCATGACTTGCAGGCCCTTGCACACAAAAGCCCGGTTGAGGCCAGTGAGCGGCACCACGTCGGCGACCGTTGCCAGCGCCACGAGGTCGAGCTCGTTCAGCAGCCGCGGTTCGGCCTGCCCATGGGAATAGGCGCCACGGCGGCGCAATTCGCGCGTGACGCTGACGAGCGTCACGAAGACGACGCCGGCCGCGCACAGGTGTCCTTGGCCCGAGACGTCGTCCTGGCGGTTGGGATTTACAACTGCAAACACATCGGGAAGTTTTTCGTCGGCCTGATGGTGGTCGAGCACGACGACGTCGGTTTTGAGCCCGCGCGCAACCGCGAGTGCGTCGAAGCTCGTCGTCCCGCAGTCGACGGTGACGATCAGCTTGGCGCCCTCGGTGACCAAGGCTTCGATGGCAATCTTATTTGGACCGTAGCCCTCGGTGGCGCGGTCGGGAATGTAGATCCGCGAGGGCACGCCGTGATGGGTGAGAAAACGTGCGAGCAGCGCTGACGAACAGGCGCCGTCGACGTCATAGTCGCCAAAGATGGCAACGGGTTCGAGCCGTTCAATCGCGTCGGCGAGCCGCGCTGTCGCCTTGTCCATGGCGGTGAACGTGGACGGATCGGGCATCAGCGCCTTGATGGTCGGATCGAGAAACACTGGGACCGTGTCGGCCGTCACCCCGCGCGCGGCGAGCACGCGGCCGAGCAGTTCAGGCAAACCAGCCTGCTGCGCGATGGCGGCGGCCGTATTGACGAGGCTTGGCGGGAGCCGGTCGCGCCAGACGTTGCCGCGGGCCGAATGGGTGACGCCGAGCATTGCGGGCGGGCTCAACGTTTGAAGAACGGCGGCCACTGGCTTGGCTGGCTCCACGTCGGATGCCTGGACGCATTTCAATTTTCTGACGGCAGCCATGTGCGGTTCCCCTTAATCGGCAGCGCTTAGGGCGCAAAGTCGCGGCCCAAGTGCTTGGCCCGAATCATTTGGGACCAGTCGAACACCCCCGCGCGGTGCGCGCGAGTGCTGGCGTGTGTCATGCACAACTTTGTACAAGATCAGCCCAGCGCGTGGCGCGCACAAAGGGCCGCCTCATCGTGCCAGTCATCGATGGGAAAAGAGTCTTTCTGAACAAGAGGTTATCATGTTTCATTCAAAAAACAGTGCTTGGCGTGGGTGCCTGTTAACCAATGCCTTTGCAATCTCGACCATTATGGCACTCTGACCGGGATTGGCTCACAATGGGCTGACGTAGAGGAGGCACGGCCCCCATGGCGACACTACTTTTCGTGGTGCTTGTTGTTGCGACGATGATGGCGCTGGCCATATTCAAGGCGCCGGCTTGGGGCTGGGCGCTTGGCTTGGCCGCCATTGGTGCGCTGTGGACTGCGGGGCTCTTCCCAGGCGCGATGCCGGCGAAGGGCTTTTTGTGGGCGCTGTACTGGACCGCGGTCGCGGCCATCGCGCTCCTGTCCATCGCGCCGTTGCGGCGCGCCCTGATCGTGCGCCCGGCATTCGGCCTTGTCGCCAAAATTTTGCCTAAGGTCTCCGACACCGAGCAGCAGGCGCTTGACGCGGGCACCGTCGGCTTTGATGCCGAACTGTTTTCGGGCACCCCCGATTGGACCAAACTGCGCGCTGTGCCGCCGATCGTTTTGACCGCCGAAGAACGCGCATTTCTCGACGGCCCCGTAGAAGAGCTGTGCAACCTCATCAACGACTGGGACGTGCGCCACGCCAAACGGGAAATCCCGGAGGAGATTTGGGCGTTCGTCAAAAAGCACGGCTTCCTCGGAATGTTGATTTCAAAAGCCCACGGGGGTCTCGGCTTCTCGGCGCAGGCGCAATCGATCATTTTGGGCAAGATCGCCTCGCGCTCGCCCGATGTGGTGACCATCGTCATGGTGCCGAACTCGTTAGGGCCGGGCGAGTTGATCGAGAAGTACGGGACCGACGAACAGAAGGGTCATTATCTGCCGCGCTTGGCGCGCGGCGATGAAGTGCCGTGTTTTTCGCTGACCGGCCCGGCGTCTGGATCGGACGCGGCGACCATGCGTGACATCGGCACCGTCGAGCGCGCCATGCACGCGGGCAAAGAGACACTTGGTATTCGCCTGTCGTGGGACAAGCGCTACATCACGCTCGGGCCCCAGGCGACGCTTGTCGGTCTGGCGTTTCGCTTGTTCGATCCCAACAACCTGCTCGGCAAGGGCGAGGACGTCGGCATCACCGTCGCGATGATCCCGGCCGATCATCCGGGCGTCAATATCGGGCGCCGGCATCTGCCGTCGGGCGCGGCGTTTCCCAACGGCCCCAACTGGGGCACCAACGTTTTCATTCCGATGGATTGGGTCATCGGCGGCGACAAAATGGCTGGCCAAGGCTGGCGCATGTTGATGGAGTGTCTTGCGGCCGGCCGCGCCATTTCGCTGCCGTCGTCGGCGACCGCTGGCGCCAAATCGATGTTGCGCGTGACGACCGCCTATGGCCGCATCCGCAAGCAGTTTGGCTTGCCGATCGCGCGCATGGAAGGCATCGAGGAACCGCTCGCCCGCATGGTCGAGACGGCTTACGTCAACGAAGCCGCACGCGGCGTCACGGCCGCTATGGTGTCGCGTGGCGAACGTCCCGCCGTCATTTCCGCGCTGATGAAATATCAAACCACCGAGCGTCTGCGCCGCTCGATCAACGACGCCATGGATATTCACGGCGGCCGCGCCATTTGCGATGGCCCGTCGAACTACCTGCAATCGGCCTATCAGATGATCCCGGTCGGCATCACGGTCGAGGGCGCAAATATCCTGACGCGCACGCTCATCACCTTTGCGCAAGGCGCGCTGCGTTCGCACCCGTTCTTGTACAAAGAAGTGCAGGCGGTTCAAGACAGCGATCCCGCCCGCGGGTTTGCAGCCTTCGAGAGCGCGTTTCTTGGCCACTTGAGTTTTGCGTTCTCCAACATCGCCGGCGCTTTGTTTCAAAATTTGACACTAGGCTTCTTCGGCACGAGCCCCGTCGAAAGCCCGGTCACGCGGCCGGTCTACAAGCAGCTTTGGCGTGCCAGCCGCAACTTCGCCCTCGTCGCCGATATAACGGTCGCAACGCTCGGCGGCGGTCTCAAGACCAAGCAGAAACTGACTGGGCGCATGGCCGACGCCTTGTCCGAGCTCTATCTCTTGTCGTGTGTGCTGAAGCGCTTCGAAGACGATGGCCAGCCGTCAGCCGATCACGCGATCGTCGCAGTCGCTGCCGCCAACGGGCTCGACCGCTTCGAGACGGCGATCCGCGGCACCATCGACAACTTCCCCAATAGGTTCGCGCGCGGACTGCTGCGCGTGCTTGTGTTCCCACTCGGCCGTCATTATTTTCCGGCGAGCGACAGGCTCATGGGCAAGATTG
>JANNUW010000343.1:0-12500 GCA_031414095.1 Hyphomicrobium sp.
CGGAACCGCACTCAGCGGGCTGCACTTGAGCTCGCGCGTCGGCGTCGAGCCCACTGAAGACAACGGCCGCTTCATTTTCAAGGACACTGCCGGGCGCACGTTGACCACCTCATCGCAGGCCGTGCGCAAAGCAGTCTCGAAGCTCGCCCGCATGTATCCGCAAACGGCAACGCCGGACGATCTAACCTCAGACCTCTTGAGTGCCCGCAGCGCGACCCGCACCGCAGATGCGACCGTCGTCGTCAATGCACTCCTTGCTATGGTGCTCGCTGGCCTCGCCGACATCTCGACAGTCGCCGTCAACTCGAGCGCGCGGCTCAGTGACAGTCCTTCGGCTGGACTGCTCGCCCGCACCGACGCCCGCGACGGCATGGCGTGGACGACGAATGCGCGTCATGAGGCTGTCCCGCTCGACGTCGTCCAACGGGCCATATTACCGTTATTGGATGGTTCAAATGACCGCCCGTCGCTGTCGCGCCGCGTTCAAACCATGGTCACCAACGGCGAGTTGTCATTCCAACGCGACGGTCAAACCCTCGTCGATCCCGGGCACATCACATCCGCGATCGACGAACACGTTGGATCGGCACTCGCAAACTTCGAGCGCGCGGCGCTACTGGAAGCCTGACCCGCCAGCACGGCCTAACGGCCATGTCCTGAAGACGCTGCACCCTCAGCCGATCCGACACCTGCGCGCGGAAAAAGTTTAGCCATGCCAGCGAGCGCCTTGCATACTATGTTCAAGAAAATGGTCGATGACCGCATCGGCATCGGTACCGGCAGATAGGCCCCACATGACGACCGCAACGTCCCCGAGCCGGCTCGTCAGCTCAGATGACGTGCTGCCGGAACTCTCTGAGTGGCGGCTTGCGGGCAAAAAATGCGCGCTCGTAACTCTCGTTGGCATTGATGGTGCAGCCCCCCGGCCCCTCGGCGCGCAGATGGCTGTTGCCGAGGATGGCCGTTACGCCGGCTATCTATCAGGCGGATGCCTCGAACAGGCGGTTGCCCAAGAGGCACTCCGTGTCCTGGGCGGCGGAGCCAACAGACTTGTCCGCTATGGCAAAGGGTCGGCGTATTTCGATCTGAAGCTGCCCTGTGGGAGCGGGCTTGATTTATATTTCGATCAGAGCCTCGACGCAGCCTGTTTGGACGAGGCGCTTTGCCTGCGCGGCGCCCGCGAAGCATTTACGCTGCTCACAGATCTCGGCAGCGGTCAAAGCACGATACGCCGAGCAGATCATGGGGCGCTTCCGGTCTGTGCGCTAGAAGGCAACAGTTTTTTGCGCGCGTATATTCCGCTGCCCAATGTTCTTCTCATTGGTGCCGGCCCGGCGTTCACGGCGATCGCAACGCTGATCGAGGCAACCGGTTTGGGATTAAGTTGCGTGTCACCTGACGATGACGCCCGCAGCGAATTGACATCACGCGCAATACCCTGCCGGACCCTTGCCAGCGCGCAGGCAATGCAGGCCGAGCCGCTTGATAGATTTACGGCGGCGATCATCGCTTTTCATGATCACCATTGGGAACCGGCAGTGCTCGCGCACCTGCTACGCACCCCGGCCTTCTACATCGGTGCACTGGGAAGCCGGACGGCACATGCCAACCGCTTGGACAAACTCGCAGCCATGGGTTTTGACGGCGCCAGCCTGGCGCGTGTGCGCGGCCCCGTCGGTTCGATACCGGGCGCCAAAAGCCGAACCACCCTCGCAGTCGGCGTTTTGGCTGAACTCGTTGCGCAAGCCAAGACAATCGGCCTGCTCGCCTGACGTGGCGCGCGCTGAATGAACGCGCGATGAATATTGTGTTGGGGCTTCATTCAGAGCGGGCGTGGAAATTAGTCTCTCTTGGCCGCTGTGGGGCATTCTCGTTTCGGAGAGAAATCATGAACGTAAATACAAGGCTGAAGTTGAGCGCGCTGGCCCTCTCGACCGCATCATTTGCAGCCACTCCCGCTTCTGCGCATTCCGCCTATGAGGTCAAAGAAATGCTGAATAGCTGGGGCTATCGCGGCGTCGTTATTCTAGACGCCCAGTTACCTAAATATCAGTTCGAAGCCTGCCAGCGCGGCGACCGCTACCATTTGCACGCCGACTACTACGGTGTCATTACGGAAAAGCACCAGGTCGGCTCATGCGGAGGCGAGGGTCGCAGATACGGCGAGGGCCGCCGTTATGGCGAGCCGCGTTACAATAACTACCGCTATTAGGTAGGGTGAAGCTCTATAAAAAACGAAAGCTCGCGGTTTAAACGTCGCGGGCTTGCGTCTTTTTTAGCCGGGTACTTTGCTTTCAAAGGCATCAATCTGGATTGCGAGTTCTGGATATCCCGAACATGATTTGCCGCAACGCGTCTCGATTTCCTGAAGCTGAAATTTTGCCGCTTCCACGTCGCCCTTCGATAGATGGGCCTCGCCCAAATATTCGCGTGCGCGTGTGTAGTTGGGATCGAGTTGCAGAGCGCGCGCATAGTAGGGCAGCGCCGCATCCACATTCCCAAGCTTACGCGTCGCAAATCCAGTCGCGTTCAAAACCCGTGGCACGTCCGGTTCGCGAATAAGCTGCAGCAGCGCTAGCGATGATCGATAGTCGCCCTGACGCGACAGCCAATAGGCCGCATTGTAAAGCTCATCGTCGCTCAGTGAAACAGCGCCTCCGATCTCAGTCGCGCCCGTGACGCGGGGCTGGCAGGCGGGCTTCGACTTGTTTGCTTTTTTGGTGCAGTCGACCCTGGGTTTGGGCTTGGACGGAGCCGAGTCGATAGCATCAGCGGGTGCAGCGAGTGCGCACACCATGAGAAGGCTGGCCGCAATCGATAGAACTTTTTGCATCGCGAGGACCTCGAGTTGGCCGCAAATTATATCGGCGACAAACCTATACCGGCGGTCGTGCCGCGTCTATTCATGATCACGGTCACTGCGGCCACATCAAGGTGCCGCGAAAAAGTGCCCTATTATGGCGAACTGGCCTAAGCGTTGCCATGTTTGGAGGCGAGCAAGGCTCGTGCACATGCTTGCAGCGCTGTTGTGCGGCCCGGCCGTTTCGCAACAGCTCACATTTTTCAAGGATTTAAGATCTCGTGGTTTTCCGTTGGCGCAAACGCAATGAAGGTTTCGAATGGCGGACCTATGTGCGCACGACGATCCTCGTGCGCCGCCACGAAAGGCGTCAACGCGCCGAGGACGTGAAGGCAGCCGCCGTCTTCGGTGTTAAAAAAGCAGGCTTGAAAAGCGCCGACACGGCCGTCGCCGCCTTGCGCAAAGCGCAAGCAGGTTCGCTCGCAGCACTGCGTTGGACCGGCCGGCGTGCAGCGGCTGGTGCGCAAAAATCGGCAGCCGGCATTGCTGCCGCGGCGGGACGCGGCGGGGTAAAGGCGCGCGAAGGCTTCGGTCGCGGACGAGACGCTTTGGGGCGTGGGCGGGACGCTTTGGGGCGTGGGCGGGACGCCATCGGCCGCGGCCGGGACGCCCTGACGCCAAAGCTGTCCGCCGCAGGATCGGCAGCCGCAGCTGCGGCTTCTCAGGCTGCACGCAAACTGGAGCCGGCCGTCGCGCCATTGCGCGAGCCTGGGCTACAACTCGCCCTCAAATTAATCGCTGCCGTGGCGGCATTGGGCGCTCTTATCCGCGCCGTGCAGTTCGGCTGGGACGGGCACGTACTTGTCGCCACGGCGGTTGCAGCAGCGGCCGGTTTTTTATTGCTCGTCTCAGGGAGTTTCGAGCACCGGTGGCCGCATGGTTTTGGGCACCGCGGTCTCGACGCATTGCGGGCTGCCGCGCAAAAAGTGCCCGGGTCAGACCGCTTGTCCGTGCGAGGCCTCGTGTGGGCCGCCCTCATTACCGTCGCCGTCGGCGGCGCGTGGCTTTGGTATGGGCAGCGCGGCGCGCCGTCTTGGCCAAGCCTCGCGATTTTTTACGGCGCACAAACGACGCCGTCCTCGAAGGGGCCAACGACACAAAAGCAATCAACATCGCCGGACCAAGGGCCGCGAGACCCCTCGGCCTTCGAAGGCTACGCGACGGCCCAGTCGGGCGATACCGTGCGATTATCGAACCGCACCGTGCGCCTTGAAGGCATCGAAGCGCCGGACCGGTCGCAGACTTGCGCAAAACCGGGCGGCAAGCGATGGGACTGCGCGGCGACGGCACGCGAGGCTTTATCGCGGCTCGTACGCGGCCGCCGGGTTTCGTGCCTGTTGTCGTCCGATACCGGCGGATCGAACCCTGCAACGGGCCGATGCACGGCGAATGGCTTAGATATCGCCGCCGAGTTGGTGGCCAAAGGCCACGTGTTCGCCCAAAGCGGATTGTTTGCGGCCTATGGCAGCCGCGAAAGCGAAGCTAAAACCGCCAAATTAGGCCTGTGGGCGGGTGACGCCGTGCGCCCAGCCGATTGGCGCGCGGTGCGTTGGGAAGAAGCCAAGCGGCAGGCACCCGATGGCTGCCCGATCAAAGGCCAAGTGTTTCGCAAATCCGGAAAAGTCTACATGCTTCCGTGGTCGCCCGATTACGAACGGGCTCGGGTCGACAAGGCTCAGGGCGAGCGCTGGTTCTGCAGCGAAAGTGAAGCCGTTTCTGCGGGCTGGAAGCCGTTGTGAGGCGGTTGCCTTACGCCGAACCGGGCTCAGTCCTCGCGCAATAAGCGCGGCGCCACCGGATAGAGGCCTTCCTGGCCCAGCATCCACACCGACTGTCCACCGTTGGCGAACAACGGGGCGAAGGCGTCATCCAGCACATTACGGCCACCGGAGACGGTTCCGAACGCCGGCAGCACGAGGCGACGCCCATTGCCGACAAAACACGGCCGCCTGATGATGTGGCCGCTCAATGAAATACGGGCAGCTGGTCTCAGATGCCCGGCGATCTCGTGCGTAACCGGCGCCGCCTGGGGCACGTCGCGTAGCGTCAGCCCCGCAACACTCAGCTCGGCACGCACATGACCGCGCAAAGCCTGTGCCGTCTCGCCGTCGAGATCGCCACTCAACCAGATCCATTCGCGTTCGTCCTGCAGCATGCGCAGCGTATCGAGGTCATCGGCGTGCAAAGCTACAGCGCTTTTGGGGCTTCCGAGGCAGATGATGGTTTCGGCGCTGGTGCGGTCGATGGCTTCGGCGAGCTTAGTGAGCGTGTCGCCTGCCTCGCCGGCCACAGACCTCGACAACGTCAAATCGGCGACGATCAGCGCCCGCTCGTTCGGCCAATAGAGCGCGCCCGACAAGTCGGCGACGAAGGCCTTGCCGCAGATCGACAGCGGCTGCTCGTTGAACTCCCCCGCGTTAAGCCGCTCGGGCTTCAATGTCACCATCGTCGATCCAGGTCTTTCTCGAAGGGCGTGGGCTGGGGCTCATTGGCAATGGCCACGCAGCGCCACATAGCTAATGCCTGCTAGCTGATGCCTGATTCGCACGGCAAACGGCGGCAAAGAAAGTTTGGGCTGCGCAATTGCCGGGAGCCGTGTTGCAGACAAGCGTCCCGTTTTAGTGCGCGGCTGGCTTTAAGGTCATGGATGGCCGGGCAGTGCCGCTCAGCGACACCTTAGGGCAGTGGTGGGCCCTTAAGGCTGCACCGTTGCAACCAGCCAATTGGCGGTTCGAGCCCGCCTGTCAGCTTTAAGTCGATGCTCAGGCGACGATATGCTAAAGAAAACGCAGTCGTCATTAATGGAGACACGGCATAATGGACCGCGAGACGTTTTGGGGCGGTAGCCCGTTGGCCGTCCTTCTACGCCTCGCTCTCATATCGCTTATCGTCGGCGTCGCGTTGAGCGCGCTTGGCATCAATCTGCGGAACTTTTTCGAACGCATCAACGCGCTCCTGCGCAACCTCTATGATCTGGGCTTCGGCGCTATCGACTGGGCCTTGCAGTACCTTTTGGTCGGCGCCATCATCGTCGTGCCGATCTGGCTCATAACGCGCCTTCTCGCGGTCAGCCGCAACAAGGCTCCGTAGCCACAGGCCGGCGCGCGCCTTCCCGCCGAACTTAGAACATCGAGAATTGACCGCCTTTCAAGACCGGCCGCACGAACAGATCGTCGCGCAACACATGGCGTTTCTCGTTCAACCCTAAGCGTCGAAGCGCGAGCCTAAACCGCTGCGCGATCAGCACCGCGTAAGGACCACTGCCCTTCTGCCGTAGACCAAACTCGGCGGTGTAATCTTTTCCGCCGTGCATCGATTGCAAAAGATGGATCACGCGGTCGGCCCGGTCGGGCGCATGTTCGCTCAGCCATTCGCGAAAAATGACCTTGAGTTCGAGCGGCAGCCGCAACATCACGAAGCCCGCCTCCAGGCACCCCGCATCGCGCGCGGCCGTCAGAATGCCTTCGATCTCGTGATCCGTGAGCGAGGGAATGATGGGCGCCACCATCACGGCGGCCGGAATACCGGCATCACTCAGCTGGCGCAGCGCGGCGAGGCGTTTGGCAGGGGTTGCAGCGCGCGGCTCCATCGCCCGGGCCATGCGGCGGTCGAGCGTCGTCAACGAGAGCGCGACCTTAACTAGCGCGAGCTTGGCCATGCGCGCCAGAATATCGATATCGCGTGTCACCAGGGCTGATTTTGTGACGATGGCAACCGGGTGCATCGCGCGTTCGAGAACTTCCAGGATACCACGCGTTAGCCGCCGTTCGCGCTCGATCGGCTGGTAGGGATCTGTATTGGTGCCGAGTGCGATGACTTTCACTTTGTAATGGGGGTCAGACAATTCTCTTTCCAATAACGCTGCCGCATTTGGCTTGGCGTAGAGTTTGGTCTCGAAGTCGAGGCCCGCGGAGTGTCCTAGATAACAATGTGTCGGGCGCGCAAAGCAGTAAACGCAACCGTGTTCACATCCCCGATACGGATTGATCGACTGGTCGAAGGAAATGTCGGGACTGTCGTTGCACGCGATAATGGTGCGTGCCGGCGCGTCGATGACCTCTGTTCTGAAAGCGGGCAGATCTGCCAAACCTTCCCAGCCATCGTCGAAATCTACGCGCACTTCCTTGTCGAAACGGCTGGTTACATTCGACAGCGCGCCGCGCCCACGGCGCAGCTGCGCGCTCAGCAGCGGGCCGCAACGGTCTGCGGCGCGCGGTTTCTCCATTTGTCTCGAAGCCGTCATTGGTTCTGCCTTCGAAGCTCACAACAACCAATCTAACCGCCCATGAGAACAAATCAAGAACTTTCTGTTCAATTTCGATCCCTTGTTGTGGGCGTGCCGCCATGGCACACGAAGCGCATGATCAGCGTCATCATTCCCACTCTCAATGCGCAAGCGACGCTCGCCGCCACGTTGAGCGCGCTCGTTCCGGCCTGCGTCGAAGGCCTCGTGCGCGAAGTGATCCTCGTTGACGGCGGATCGAGCGACGCGACTCTTGCAATAGCCGATCAATCGGGTGCGGTCATTGTTGCGGCTCCTCCAGGACGCGGCGGACAGCTCAAGGCAGGCGCGCTAAGGGCACGCTTTCCCTGGCTCATGTTTCTCCATGCCGACACGATCCTGCAGCCAGGCTTTGAAAGAGAGATCTCGCATTTCATGGAGCAGGCGGACACGCAGATGTCTCCACCCAGCGCCGCGTGCTTTCGCTTTGCGCTCGATGATGTCGGCTTGAAACCGCGCACAGTTGAATTTGGCGTTGCCGTCCGCACAGCGCTGCTGAAGCTGCCCTACGGGGACCAGGGCCTGCTTATTCCGCGCTCACTGTATAATGAGGCCGGCGGGTTCTCGGATCTGCCGATTATGGAAGACATTGAATTCATGCGCCGGCTGGGACGCTCGCGCATTCGACTACTCAACGCGCGGGCGGTTACCAGCGCGGTTCGCTACCGTAAAGACGGTTACTTCGCGCGCGTCGTGCGCAATCAAAGCTGTCTGGCATTGTTTCTGTTTCGAGCGCCGCCTGAACGCATAGCGAAATTCTACGCGGGCTCGCGTACTCCAACCCTATGAAGACGCTCGTCGTGATGTTGAAGGTGCCGGAGGCCGGCCGTGTCAAAACCCGGTTAGCGCGCGATATCGGCACAATAGCTGCGGTGCAGGTTTACCGCCATTGCACCCGCGCGGTGCTGGCGCACGTCGATCGCCCGCGCGAATGGCGCACCGTTCTCGCGATCGCGCCTGACACCAGCCGCAACAGCCGGGCATTTCCGCGGCATATCTCGCGCTGGCCGCAACGCTCGGGCGATTTGGGCGCGCGCCTGCAGCGCGTGATGGACGAAGCTCCGATGGGTCCCGTCGCCATTATCGGTTCCGACATACCCGGCATCACCGCCACTCATATTAGAAACGCCTTCACCGCACTGGGATCAAACGATGCCGTTTTTGGACCGGCCCCCGATGGCGGCTACTGGATGGTCGGCTTACGGCGGTTTCCCCGCGTGCCGCGCGCTTTTGCAAATGTCCGCTGGTCGAGCGAACACGCCCTTGCCGATACGCGCGCCAACCTGCACGGTCTGCGCGTGGCGCTCATCGACGAACTCCACGATGTCGATGATGCGCGCGGGCTGGCGCTGTTCCAAGGGCGGCACGGACGATTGATCAAGTCAGCCTGCCGGCCCTAAAAAGCGCGCGAACACGCTGCGCGGTATCAGTCCTGCGCTTTCAGCTGCGATTGCTGTGCGGGCTCACCGAGTATTTCGACGGCCTCGCCTAAGCCATCGAGAACATAAAGCCTGCGGATCGCGACATCGATCACGAGCGCGAGCGGGAAGCCGAACAAAATTCCCAACGGCCCGAACAGCACGCCCATCGCGACCACGGCGAACAGTCCGACGGCCGGCGCCATCGCCACGATGCGTCCCGTAATGAGCGGCACGACGACGTTCGATTCGATCTGCTGCACCACGATGATGACACCAAGCGCCCACAGCGCCGAATCCCAACCCAGCGTCCCAGCGCTGAGGAGCACGGGGATCGCGGCGAAAATCGGCCCAATAATGGGGACAAAGTCCGCAAGACCAACGATCAGCCCCAAAGCCAGCGCGTTGGGGACGCCGACGAGGGACAGGCCAACGCCAGTTAGAGCGCCGACAAATACCATGGCCCGCAGTTGGCCACCCAGCCACAACCTGAGAGCATGGGCGCAATCGTCGAGGGTCGCTGCGATGTTGGCATGGACGGCGGGCGCAAACAGCTTTATGAAGCCGTCGCGGTAGAGTTTGGGGTCGGCCGCCAGATAAATGCCACCAGCCAGTACCAGCGCGGCAGCCGCCAAGGCGCCAACGAGACTGCTGCTCCATTCTAACGCCCGCGATAACATATTGCCCAGACTAGATGCGGACCCCGCACTGCGCATGAGATCCATAAACGATCCAAGGCGCAGATCTTCCGTTACAGCCGCTACGGCCAAGGACAGCCTTGCGAAAAGCTCCCGCATCTGCACTGCCATCTCGGGGCCGAACGCGGCGGCGATAAGTGCCAGTGAACCGAGCAGGAGAACAACCGCAACACCTAATGCGGCAATCGCGGGAATGCGCGTGTAGCGGAAAATTGGCTCGGCAATTGCGGTCAGGATGACGGCAACGAGTATCGAGCCGAATACTAAAAGCAAGATATCGGCCAAGACCCACGTCGCGACCGCGAGCGCTGCCAGCAGAATAATAATCAGAACCCGGCGCAAAAAAGCCCGCTCATCAGAAATAAAATCCGATGCCGTATCACGTTTGGTGACAAGACCCATGGAGGTGTCCGCGGCATGTTATGCTGAAGAGCCCGTTCAATTGTGCGGAGCTAAAAATCTGTGGGGACACAGACCTATGCCATTTAACGCACTAAGTATGTTCGAGTTCCGTTCCTTCAGGATCGGCCAGAACACAATCATTTTTCGTCCTTGTCCGGCACCGGCTTCGTCTCGCCGGACGTCTTGGCCTTTTCTAAGAAATGGCCGATAGCGGCGAGAATTACCAATGCAAGCACCGTTGCTATGAACGCCACGGAGTAAAGTCCGGCGCCGCACGCGACGCCGATGGCGCCCGCAAGCCACATGGCCGCTCCGGTCGTCAGTCCGTGCACTTGCCCTCGCGACTGAATGATCGCGCCAGCCGCGAGAAACGCGACGCCGGCCGTCACAGCCTCGATGACGCGGATCGGGTCACCAGCGGGAGCGCCCGCCGCCGACCGCGTACTCTGAAACAGCTCGAAGGTGATAACCGTGAACACCGCTGCAGCCAGTGCCGTGAGCATGTGCGTTCGTAAACCGGCATCCCGGTTCTTGATCTCCCGGTCAAGGCCGATCGCCGCCCCAAGTATCGATGCCAGCACAAGACGTATGACAATCGTGAGTTCAGGCGTCGACGTTCGTATGCTGTCAAACCAGTCCATGAAAAATTTCCAATCGCTGTTGATCAAAGCCGTTGCTGCACGGATCTGTTAAACGAGCGATGGACGCAAATTGGTTCCCAAGACAAAGTGTTTCGGACGTTCGAACACCTCCGCGCCCCTCGAAAGGTCGCGCGGCACCCCCGATCTGGCGTAGGGCCTCGCTAGGTCGCCGGCCGCTTGGCCGACAAAATTGCTTACGCGTATTTGGACTCAAATACGACGACTGGGACTCATCCTTCGCTGGGCAACAGCTACCCTTACTTCGGCGCGCGCTTTGCTAGAATGCGTTGCAGTGTGCGCCGATGCATATTCAGCCGGCGCGCCGTTTCGGAAACGTTGCGGTTGCACAGCTCATAGACCCGCTGAATATGTTCCCAGCGCACGCGGTCGGCCGACATCGGGTTCTCAGGCGGCGGCGCTTTGGTATTGGCTGGTGCCAGCAGCGCGTCCGTGACGTCGTCGGCGTCGGCGGGCTTGGCCAGATAATCGACCGCGCCAAGCTTCACAGCCGATACGGCCGTTGCGATGTTGCCGTAGCCTGTCAGCACGATGATGCGCGCATTCGGCCTGAGGCGCGTCAATTCCGCGATCACGTCAAGACCGTTGCCGTCTTCCAAGCGCATATCGACGATGGCGAACGCCGGCGCCTTCTGGCGAATGAGGTCGACGCCCTCGGCCACTGAATGGGCGCTGCGCACTTCGAAGCCACGCAGCTCCATAGCGCGCGAAAGCCGCTGCAGAAATGCGCGATCATCATCGACGATAATCAACGATTTATCTTCAGGAAGTTCGTCGGGTCGATATGAGAGATCTTCGGTCACGTTAGGTCCTCCGCGACCACAAGTGTATAATCTTGTCACACAGCGCTAGCTAGCAATAAAACCGCAGGGTTAATGGCCCAATTTGAAACAATGCTGAGGGTCAAGCCGTGCGGCCGGGCGCCTGGAGCCGGTTGGCAACCGTTATGGGCCCGTTGCCGGCGCTGCCTTCGAACAGGCTTCGCGGCCATGTAATACGCACAATTGCGCCGTGCGCGGGGGCGATTTTGTTTTCGAGCGCAAGCCGCGCTCCCGACCGTTCCAGCAGGGTTTTGGCAATAAAGAAGCCGAGTCCGAGGCCATGCGCCTCCTGCATGTTGTGCACACCGTTGCGTCCGCGTTCCAAAACCCGCAATCCAGCCGGGCGCGTCGTGACGTAGGGCTCGCCCAACGCATCCATCAAGCTCGGCTTGAATCCCGGTCCGTCGTCGCTGATGGTGACGATCACCTGGACTTCGTCCCACTCCGCGCGGGCTTCGACGCGGGTTTCGGCGAAATCGACGGCGTTTTCCAGGATATTGCCAAAGCCGTAGACGACACCGGGTTTTCTCTCCGAGATCGGTTCGTGCGCAGCCGGTCCTGTGGCGTGGGACAACGCTTCCGAGACGACTTTTATTTTTTTGCCTTGGTTTTGATAGGGCTCGGCAGCTTCGCTCAACATCTCCTGAATGAGCAGGCCCGTGTAGTGCGGATCCTGTTCGGCCGGCTCGCGCGTCAGCTTGCGCAAGATATCCCGGCACCGTTGCGCTTGCGTGCGCAGCAATTGAATATCTTCTAGCAGTGGGCTGTTTTTGCCGACCTGATGCTCGAGCTCATTGGTGACGAGCGTGATCGTGGAGAGCGGCGTGCCTAGCTCGTGGGCGGCTGCAGCGGCGAGGCCATCCAGCGCATGAAGCTTTTGCTCACGCGCGAGTACGAGTTCTGTCGCTGACAGGGCCGCCGACATATCGCGCCCCTCTTTCGTCAGTCGCCAAGCATAGAGCCCCAGGAAGATCATGCCCGAGATGACCGACAGCGCCAGCCCCGCGCGATAAAGCGGGGGTAGCTCGAACTGCGAGCCAGCCTCCCACGGCAGCGGCAGCGACCAGATTGCCAGCGACACAATCGCCGCCATGCCAAATAGGCCTAGCACGATCGTATTGCCGGGCGGCAGTGTGGCGGCCGAAACGGTCACCGGTGCCACCAGGAGCAACGCGAACGGATTGTCGATGCCGCCGGTCAAATAAAGCAGAGCTGTCAACTGCCCGATGTCATATGCTAACATTGCCTTGGCGTAGTTGACGGGCAGGCGGAACCGGGCTGGATACCGGATCGACAAAATGACGTTGATCCAGGCCGACACGGCGACCACGACCAAGCAGGCAGCCAGCGGCAATTGGAA
>JANNUW010000344.1:0-2761 GCA_031414095.1 Hyphomicrobium sp.
CACGACGATGAAGCCGCCGCCGCCGCCGCCGAGCTTGCTGCCAAGTTAGCTGCTGAAAAGGCCGCTGCCGAGCTTGCAGCTAAGGAAGCTGCTGCCAAGGCCGCTGCCGAGCTTGCTGCCAAGGAAGCTGCCGACAAGGCCGCTGCCGAGCTTGCTGCCAAGGAAGCTGCCGACAAGGCACTCAACCTCACAGTCCACGGCGACGACGTGCACAACGTCGGCACAGATGACATCATCGTCGGCTCTGGACAGTCGGAAGATCTGTCTGGTGGCGACGGCAACGACCAGGTCATGGGCAACGACGGCAATGACGTCCTCAACGGCGACAAGGCCGGCACACTGACGGCTGCACTCAACATTCAGGCGAGCTACGCAGGCGAAGGCGGCGTCGAAGGCTTGAAGTTCATGATCTCGGGCGTTCCCGCCGGTTCGACACTGTCGGCAGGATCGCAGAACAACGACGGTTCGTGGACGCTTTCGGGCAAAGAAATCCCGGGGCTCACCATCACCGCTCCCGATGCCGGCAACTTCACTTTGCAGGTCACGGCATTCGACGGCACCGGTCTTTCAGCAACTGACGACCTCGTCGTCACGCTGGTCGACGGCTTCGACGATCTCGTCGCTGGCGGCAAGGGCAACGACATCATTGACGGCGGTGCCGGCGATGACAGACTCTACGGTGGCAGCGTCCCGACGGGCGTCGATCACAAAATTACTTACGCAGATGACGACGTCATTCACTCGGGCGCCGGCAACGACGTCGTTTACGGCAACTCGGGCAACGATAAGTTGTTCGGCGAAGCCGACAACGACACGATGTTTGGCGGCAAAGGCGATGACTATGTTGACGGCGGCGAAGGCAACGACGTCCTGCGCGGTAACACCGGCAACGACACCCTTGCCGGTGGTGCAGGCGATGACGTCATGAACGGCAACTCGGGCGACGACACGCTCATCGACGGCCTCGGCAACGACCTTCTCGTTGGCGATAGCGGCGATGACACGATCGTGGCTGGCAGCGGCGACGACGTCTACGAAGGCCGGTCGGGCTTTGACACCATCGACTTCACCGGTGCCGCGGGCACTATGAACATCGACCTGTCGAAGAAGACGGCAACGGGCATGGGTAACGATCAGATTATCGGCATCGAGAAAGTTATCGGCTCTAGCTTCGACGACGTGTTCAAGGGCAGCAAGAGCGGCGACGTTCTCGATGGCGGTGCCGGCAACGACAGCCTGCGCGGTCTCGGCGGTTCCGACATCATGACGGGCGGCTCGGGCAGCGACACCTACGTGTGGCTCAAGAGCGACGTGGCCGGCGGCAGCGTCGATCACGTCACTGACTTCGCCAGCCAAGACCGTCTCGATCTGCGCGACCTGGTAAAGGGCCAGAAGTACAGCTCGATCAACGATGTCGTGCATGTTGTCGACGGCCAAAACGGTGCCACCGTTTCGGTCAAGGTCAACGGCGCCTTCGTTGATGTCGTTACGCTTGATGGTGTCCACGCCAGCGACCTGCTGGCTAGCGGCATGATCCTGAGCTGAGCTTTGCTTGTTCGCGGCGACTCCCCTCCGGGAGCCGGCCGTCGCTCACGAAAAACGCGCAGGGCGGCCTGCTCGCGGTTACGCGAGTCGCCCTGCGCAAAGTAAAAAGAGGCCGGTCCAGCAATGGGCCGGCCTTATTTCGTCGAAGTCGCCACCGGCGCGCGGGCTTTTATTTCTTCGATGCGGGTGCGTTCGCGCTGGAAGTCGGCGAGGTCGCGCGCCAGCAGTTGCTTTTCGCGCGGCACCTGAATCGACATCGGGTCGACGAACTGATTGTTGACCAGCACTTCGAAGTGCAAATGCGGACCCGACGACAGACCGGTCGAGCCGACATAGCCGATGGTCTGACCCTGCCGGACTTTTACGCCTTCCGCCACGCCGTCGGCAAAGCGCGCCATGTGGCCATAGGCGGTCTGATAGCCGTTGGCATGCCGGATGCGGATGTAATTGCCGTACTGGCCCTTGCGGCCCGCCTCTTCGATGGTGCCATTGCCCGATGCCATGATCGGTGTGCCCGGCGTCGTCGCCCAGTCGACTCCCGTATGCATCCGGCGTTCGTTGAGCAGGGGATGAAAGCGCACGCCAAAGCCCGACGTGATGCGGGCGTCTTCGCTGCGCACGGTCTTGCGCACAAGAAACTTGCGCGATGTGTTGCCCTGATCGTCGTAAAAGTCGGTGAGCCCGTCGGGCGTGCGGAAGCGGAAGTATCGCTGCGTGTCGGTGCCGGTCGTCATTGCGGTGTAAAGCAGTTCGCCCGGAGCGCCATCGGCGCCGACCTCGTCTTTGACGTCGAAGAATAATTCGAGCGCATCGCCCGGCCGGATGCGGCGGCGGAAATCGGTCTCGTAGGCGTGCGTGCGCAGGATCTGCGTGATGGTTTCAGGCGCAATTTGCTGCATGAGCGCGGCGGCATAGACGCTCGAATAGAGGCTGGTGCGGGTTTGCCCGTCGCCCTTTCCGACAGCTGCGCGTAGAACTGCTTCATCGTCGATGGCGTCGGCGCTAGCTACGAATTCGCCGGCCGCGCTGCGCCCAACGGTAACCTTATGAGCGTGGCCTTCGTCGTAGATACTGAAGCGATCAGGCTCAAAGACGTTGGGATCGGCGAGTGAAGGCGCCAGCACAATGTGCACCTCCTGGCCTGCAAAGAGCATCTATCCAGACGGGTCGCTCGTTGCAGGCCATGAGGTGCACATTGTGCTGGCGCCTTCACTCG
>JANNUW010000345.1:0-3772 GCA_031414095.1 Hyphomicrobium sp.
CCGATGGTATCGAGCCTTTCCGCGCGCTGAACGCTTCGCCAGCCGGCAGTTCGGACGTGGCCGTGATCGGCGGCGGCCTTGCTGGTCTTTCGGCGGCACTCACGCTTGCCCAGTCCGGACGGACCGTCACAGTCTTCGAGGCCGGCACGATCGGAGACGGGGCGGTCGCGCGCTCGGCTGGCTCGCTCAGCCATGTTCCGAAGGCCAGCCTCGGCGATCTCACCGCGAGCTATGGACGCGAGGCCGCGCTCTCGATCTATCGGGAGGCGCGTGCCGCACGAGAGTACGTGGAAGGATTGATCCGCGAACACGGGATCGATTGCGGCCTGCAATCCGTCACCCGATTCCTGGCGGCGCACTCGGAAGCGGCATTTGCACGACAGAAATCTAATCTCGCAAGCCTGCGCGCGAGCTGGGGCAAGGTCGAACTCGTGCCGCGCGACGAGCAGCGCCGCGTGATCGGCTCCGATGCGTTCTTTGGTGGCCTCCAGATGGCGAACTCGGCCACGCTGCAGCCTGCGCTCCTGCAGCACGGCCTCGCGCGGGCCGCGACATTAGCCGGTGCAGCGCTCCTGCTCGGTACGCGCGTCGATGACGTCCGTGGGGGGCCAGGCGCCTTCGAGATCGTGACGCGAAAGGCGCGCTATCGCGCGAGTGATGTCGTTCTCGCCACAGCCGCTGATACCGGCTTCGGTCCAGCGCGATTCCAATCGCTCGCCCGGCGCATCGTCGCAATGGAGGCCTATTGCGTCGCCACCGAGGAGGTTCCTTCGAATGTGATGCAACGCGTCCTGCCGCTTCAGGGCCCCGTCTCCGACACCTACAAGGTCATCAACTACATAGCTCCGAGTCATGACAACCGGCGCTTCATCCTATCTGGACGCGCCGGGCGGACCGACGGCGGGCTTGTGCAAAAGGCCGAGCGGATATTTGGCTACTTCGCGGAGCGCTTTCCCGACTTGCGCGGCGTAAAGGTAACCCACTGCTGGAGCGGCCGATTTGCGATCAGCGCGGATTGGATTCCCCACATGGGCGTCGAGGACGGCGTTCATTACGCCCTAGGCTGCTGCGGCACGGGAATTCCGATGGCTACATGGCTCGGCCACCGGATTGCACTCGAGATCCTCGGCCGCCCCTCGTCCCGCTCAGCGTTCGATCGTCCGCTGCCGCCGATGCCGTTCCATGCCGCACGCAAGCTGCTCATGCCGCTCGTCATGCGCGGCTACGCCCTGCGCGACAGTGTTCTGAGATAAACAATCACCCAGGAGAGGGTAACATGCGTATCGTCACAAGGCAGGAGATCGATGCCCTCGGTATAACTAACGCGGATCTCGTCGCCTGTCTGGACAGGGCTTTCCGTGCCAGCAGCACCGGCGAGATTGCCGGCCGCCCAAAATCGACTGTCGTCCAGCCTGATGGGGCCTTCTACATCGGCACGCTGGCCACCTGGAAGGCCCGCAATCTCGGCATCTTCCACTCGATCTTTGGTGCGCCTCCTGCCAACCTTGCCCCCGGCGAGGCTCACTATCGCACCTACCAGCTCCTGACCGATTACGCGCGTGGCACGCCGATCGCCCTGCTGGACGGTAGCTTCACGTCGATGATGCTGCCGGCCGGCATCACGGCCATCGGCGCGCGCGCTTTCGCGAGATCCGACAGCCGTATCGCCACATTCGTCGGTGCTGGGCAGCAATCGCGGGTCAATCTCGCTGCGATCGCCGACTTATTTCCTCTGAAGGAGGTGCGCATTCTCGGGCGCTCGCGTGCCAACGCCGTTGCCTTCGCCAGCGAGGTACGCAACCTGGGGCTGGCTGCTACGGTCCACACCGACGCGGAGTCCGCGCTGCGGAATGCCGACGTGATCGTGACGACCGTGCCGAGTGGACCAGCCTTGCAGCCGTTTCTCGATCCGGCCTGGGTGTCGCCGGGCGCATTCGTGAGCACCGTCGATGTCGGTCGCAGCTGGCACGACGGCTTCGAGGCCTTCGACCGTATCGTCTCGGACGATCGCGCACAGGCGGTCGTGCAGCACAAAGAGGGGCGAATGCGCTATGGCGGCGCCTACGACACGGAGCTTTCCGAGCTCGTCACCGGTGCCCGTCCGCCGCGGGGCAACGCCTCGGAGCGCATCGTCATGATCCATCCTGGCAATATCGTCGGCGTGCTCGCCATCACGGCGCTGATCAATGAGCGGTTGCAGCTCGGCTGAGCGGATCGCCACGCGCAAGGACCCAGAAGATGACTGTTAATGTCGACCCGATCACCGTCTCGGTCATTCAGCACCGGCTGCGTGCCATCGTCGAGGAGATGGGCGAGGCGATGCTTCGCACGTCCTACTCGCAGATCCTCAACTCGAGCCGAGACTTCTCGACGGCGTTGTGCGACCCGGACGGGCGGCTGATCGCCCAGGCTGAGCATGTGCCGATCCACGTCGGCGCACTGCCGTTTGCCGCCCGGGCCGTCAGCGCCTTCTTCAAGGGCCAGATTCGTCCTGGCGACGTCTATCTGCTGAACGACCCTTACCGGGGCGGCAATCATCTGCCGGACCTGACGGCGTTCGTTCCCGTCTTCGATGGCGACCGTCACGTCTTCTGGTCGATCAACCGCTCCCACCAGAGCGACATCGGCGGCGCGACGCACGGCGCCTACAACGCCAGCGCCACCGAGATCTGGCAGGAAGGCCTGCGCGTGCCGCCCCTCAAGCTCTACGACCAAGGCAAGCGGCGCGACGATGTCTACGAGATGATCGTGCTTAACGTGCGCCATCCGCGCGATTTCCGGGGCGATCTTGCAGCCATGATCGGGTCAGCGAGTATCGGCGAGCGCCGGCTCAACCGACTGATCGATGAGTTCGGATCGGCAACGGCCCACGCCGGCATCGAGGCCGTGCTCGACGGCTCCGAGCGGCAGGTTCGCGCGATCATCGCGAGCTGGAAGGACGGAGTTTACGAGGGCGAGGCGTTTCTCGACGATGACGGCCATAAGTTCCAGGACATCCATATCCGCGCCCGGATCACTAAGACGGGCAGCGACCTTGAGGTCGATCTTACGGACTGTCACCCACAGGTGATCGGTTTCATCAACTCTTCGTTTGCGAATACACACTCGGCGGTGGTCGTAGCTCTCGCCTATCTCATCGACCCCGATACCCCCAAGAACGACGGCGCATTCCGGCCCGTCAAGGTGAAGCTCAAGGAAGGCACGATCGTGTGGCCGAGGCCGGGCGCGCCTGTCACACTTTGCACGAGCCATTGCGGCCAAGAGGTGATCGAGGCTGTGATCCGCGCCCTGGCACCGGCCTGCCCGGACAGGGCCATGGCGGGGTGGGGGCGTCGCTTTCGTATCGCCATCCAGGGTGTCGATCCGCGCACGAGCAAGCCCTTCATCTGGCATCTCTTCCAGGCGCGGCCAGGCGGTGGTGCCTCGCCGGCTGGCGACGGATGGCCGGGTGCGGGCGAGTGGCATTCGGCCGGCGGAATCAAGTTCGGGTCCATCGAGGTGCACGAGGTGCGCTTCCCGCTGTTCTTCCGTCGTCACGAGTTCCGTCCCGATAGCGGCGGCGACGGCGAGTACCGCGGCGGGCCCGGAGGGGAGCTCGAGTTGACGATCGAGACAGTGGAGCCGGCAGTTGCCTACACGGCAGGCGAAGGGGTCAAGTACGGCGCTTGCGGGTTGCTCGGCGGCAGCGACGGCCGGCCACACAAGTATTGGCTGCAGTCGAGGGGCCGTCCCGACCGGCCGCTCAAGACCAAGGAGACGGGTATCGAGCTCA
>JANNUW010000346.1:0-1441 GCA_031414095.1 Hyphomicrobium sp.
CGGCTGAGTTCATCACCGATCGATACCGGAACCGCGAATTTTCAAGCCTCGAATTGCCAGGTGACCATCGTATCGGTGCCCAACACCGCGGCCAATGTGATCCCGGCGCACGCGCGCGCGACGTTCAATATCCGCTATAACGATCATTGGCAGCGCGCCACCATCGAAGAGTGGGTCCGGCTGCAATGCGACGCCGCGGCTCTGAGTATGGATGCGCGTTACGAGGTGAGTTTCTCAGGCACCGGCGATGTTTTCCTGACCAAGCCTGGCCCGCTCGTCGATACGCTTGTCGCTGCGATCAAGGACGTCACGGGCCGCACACCGGCCTTGACGACTGGCGGCGGCACCTCGGATGCGCGCTTCATCAAGGACTATTGCCCCGTCGTCGAATTCGGATTGGTCAACGAGAGCATCCACAAGGTCGACGAGCGCGTGCCCGTCGCCGATCTCGAAGCGCTGACCGAAATCTACGCCCGCTTCATCACCGGCTATTTCAGCCGCTAGACCAGCGCCACCGATACGGGCGTGGCTGGACGCATTGCGTGCCGCGAACGCGAGTTACATTGTCGCTGGTGAGTGCGATGGTGATCGTGCAGAAGCCCTAAAAACTAAGCACGACCTTACTAGAAAGCACTGCCCCGAAGATTCGCCTCTACGGAAAGTGTTCATTAAGCACATGAAGGTTTAGCCAACTCAGCCCCACCCCCTCAAGTCTTCACCGCGAACAGCTCTTTCTGGTCGGCCACTTTGACGTCTTTCAGCACCCACGGCAGTCCTTGCTTGCCGATTTCGTCCATGAAGGGTTTGGAGGGGAGTTGCTCGACGTTATACACGCCGGCCTTTTGCGCACCCGTGCCCCAATGGCCCTTGAACAGCATCATGGCGCCGACGACGGGCGGCACGCCGGTCGTGTAGGACACGGCCTGGGCTTGCGTTTCCTTGTAGCAATGGGCGTGATCGCAGACGTTATAGATCATGGCAATCTTCTTCTTGCCGCCCTTGGTGCCGCGGAAAATGCAGCCGATCGACGTGCGGCCCGTGTAGTTCTTGCCAAGCGATGACGGGGCCGGCAGTAGCTCCTTCAGAAACTCCATCGGGATGACGGGATTGCCCTTGTACATGACGGGGTCGATGCGCGTCATGCCGACGTTCTGCAACACGTCGAGGTGCTTGATGTAGTTGTCCGAGAAGGTCATCCAGAAGCGGATCTGTTTGAGGCCCTTGATGTGCTTGACGAGGCTCTCTTCTTCCTCGTGATAGATGAGGTACGATTTGCGCGGGCCGACTTCCGGGTAATCGACCATGCAGGAAATCGTCAGCGGATCGATCTCGATCCATTTGCCGTCTTTCCAGTATTTGCCGCGCTGGGTGACTTCGCGCATGTTGATCTCGGGATTAAAGTTGGTCGCGAACGCTTTGCCGTGGCTGCCGTCATTGCAGT
>JANNUW010000347.1:0-6627 GCA_031414095.1 Hyphomicrobium sp.
GGTTCTCCAGTCGTACTGGTTCGTCAAGAGCGAAACACTGGGTAAGGTCAGCGTTGGCCTCCAGTCGCAAGCTTCGGATAACACGGCCATCCTCGTCGACGGTTCGGGTTCGCTGGTTGCTGCTAACTGGGTCGCGTTCGATACGCGCGGCTTCTTCCTTCGCAACACCGACGGCTCGCTCTCGGGCTTGCAGTGGGGCGTTCAGGTCGGCGGTTGCGCTGGCATGGGCGGCGCATGGGGTGACTGCAACGGTCTGACGCAGAACGCAGTTCGTTACGACTCGCCAACATTCGGTGGCTTCTCGGTTTCGGCTTCGTGGGGCGCAGACGACTTCTGGGATATCGCGGCTCGTTACGCTGGCGAATTCAGCGGCATCAAAGTTGCTGGTGCGGTCGCTTACAACGAAGTCTCGGACGCAAACTACAACAACTTGCGTAACAACGGCATCGTTCCTGGTGGCCTCTCCAACATGAACTACTTCCAAGCCGGCCTCTACGGCCAGCATGTTGCCACGGGCCTCTTCGCCTTGGTCAACTACGGAACGCTCGATGTTGATGGTGCTACTGAGAACACCGACACGTGGTACGTGAAGGCTGGTATCCGCACGCGGTTCAACCCGCTCGGCGCAAGCATCTTCTACGGCGAATACCTGAACAACCAGGACAGCGCTTCGGTTGGCGACGAACTCGAAGTCTGGGGCCTGGGCGTCGTCCAGGAAGTTGACGCAGCTGCAATGTCGGTTTGGTTGAAGTATCGCAACCTGTCGTATAACGACGAAATCGGCGGCGACTTCGAAGACTTCAACTACGTTGGCGTCGGCGGCCTCATCAACTTCTAATTCGCAAGTTGACGCTACGCTCGAGACTAAGAAAAAGTCGCTCAGAAATGAGCGGCTTTTTTTATGTCTGCGTGACCGTGACCCAGGACTTCGTCGGACCGGCACTGCGTTACAATGGACGCTATTGGCGCTGCGCGCGCGCCTTCACGGCATCCTTCTGGAAGACATCGCTGGTCAGCGTGTCGTACCAGGCAAAGCTTTCGTCATAGACCTCTTTGCGCAGGGCGGCGCTTTCACCGGACTGAGAGACGAAACTCGCCGACGGCACCAAGCCCGGTTTGCCCCGCACGTCGCCGGGCGCGTAATTGGCCCCGATCTTGACGCTGTTATCAGGCGCCAAAAACGACCAGCAGGTGTTGCGATAACGGGCAGCGGGCTTCGGCTTGCGTGCTAACTCGCTCAGGAGGCTGGCGGCAACGACGCTGGCCTGGCTGTGCGCCGAGAACGCAGACTTCGGCATTTCGGCGGCAAAGGCGCTGTCGCCCAGCACATAAACGTCGTCGGCCTTCGCCGAGGCGAAGCTTTCTGGGTTGACCGGGCACCAATCCCCTTCGGCAAGCCCGCTCTGCAGCGCGATGCGGCCAGCAGTTTGATCTGGAATGATGTTGGCGACGGACGCGATGATCTTGAGGCCGGCTTTCGTCACGACCTCTCCCGTGGCCGGATTGACGGAGGCCACCGACTGATCGTCGATGTCGTTCGTCATGTGCACTTCGACGATATCCTTGTAGATCGTCGAGAAGGCTTCCATAAAAACCGGTTGCTTGGAAAACGTCATCTTGGGATCGAGCAGGATGACCTTCGATTTGGGTTTTGCCGTCTTCAGATAGTTGGCAATGGCGCACACGCGCTCGTAGGGGCCAGGCGGGCATCGGTAAGGCAAACGCGGCGCCGCGACCACGACCACGCCGCCATCGGCCATGTCTTCGAGCTTGTTGCGCAAGACCATGAGTTGATCGCGGCCGCTCCACGCGTGCGGCATGGCGTGAATGGTTTGCTTCGAAAGGCCTTCGATCGCGCCGTATTTAAAATCGATGCCCGGTGCCACGACTAGCTTATCGTATCCCAGCACGCGGCCGGCGCGCAGGCGCACGATGCGCTTTTGCGTGTTGATCTCGTCGGCGTACTCGTGATGAATTTTGATACCTAGAGCCGACAGTCCCGCATACGTATGCGTCAAGCTCGTAAGAGACCGGCGCCCGCCGATATAGTGATTTGAAAAAAAGCATGACGTGTAGCGCGACAGCGGCTCGACCAGAGTTACGTCCAGTTCCGGTGCGGCACGCTTCAATTGACCGGCGACAGTTGCACCGGCAGGGCCGCCACCGACAATCACGACCTTGGCGGCGTTTTCCGCGATTGCGAACGGCGCGGGCAGAAACGCGGCGCTTCCCAGGCCAGCAAGACCTGACATAAAGAGGCGGCGATCGAGTGTTGTCATCGTATTTTACTATCATCCCAGACGAGGCGGGCGAGTTAGGTCGCTTCGGCCGCCCATTACACGGTTATCGGAACGGCCGCCTACGGAGCCTTTATTTGGCCAACGGCAGGCCTATCGGAACCAGGATCTCCTGCAGTTCGGCCCAGAAGTAGTCCTTGCCGGGGTAGCCTGCAATCCGCCCGGCCTCAACTGCTCCCTGCAAGACAATAAAGGTCGGCGTGAACGTGACGGTCTTCAAACCTTTGAGCACCTGCGCATCGCGGCCAACCCGCAGCAACGGCGCAAATTGAGCCTCGGCGCTGTTGGCATAAGCGGCACCAAGCTCTGCGTGCCACTGCGCGCAAAAGCGGCAGCCGGGAGCCTCGACCATGATCAGCCGCACCGGTTCTGCTGTTGGGCTGCCCGCGCGCGCCAAGCCCGTCAGCCCTGCCGACAGATTGCCCAAAGCACACAGTGCCATGAGCACCCAAACGAGCGCGCCCGGCGCGGCTGGCCGACCCTCACGGCGTGTCACTAACCAGAGTTTCATTTGAACCGCCATTGTCGAGCATGGTAGCAAAGCTGGCGAAAGCTGCAATGTTGGCTTGCAACTGGCAAAGGCCATAAATCGTGCGTGTCCGCCACACAAAAAAAGAACCCTTCGCCACAGGGTCGATCAAGGTTTCCAGCCGCCGGGATGTGCTGTGCACGGGCCTCGCTGGGTCGGCATTTTTGGCAGCCCTTGCCGCCCTGCCGGGCCTCGCGCGTGCCGCGGTCGCCAACGACAGCACGGGCCGGTCGCCGGCATTTGAACTCGCCTACCGGCGCCTGCTGGGCGAGTCGGATCCCCTCGCCGACGAGGGCATCAAGCTCGAACTTCCCGATATCCCCGAAAACGGCAACACGGTGCCGTTCCGGATCGAGGTTCAAAGCCCGATGACGCCGGACAACTCGATTAAAACGGTGCATCTGCTTTCGACCAGCAACCCCCAGCCCATGGTGGCGACGTTCCATTTCACGGCCCAATCAGGGCGGGCGGCGGTTGCGGGCCGCATGCGCCTCGCGCGAAGCCAGGACGTGGTCGCGCTGGCCCAGCGCAGCGATGGCAAGTTCCTGGTCGCCGTGCGCCAAGTCGAAGTCACCATCGGCGGCTGTGGGAACTGAGGGCGTAAAACATGGCGACAACAGCAAAACCGCGCATCAAGTTACCCGAAACGGCCAAAACCGGCGAGATCGTCGAGATCAAAGCCCTCATCCAGCATGTCATGGAGACGGGCAATCGCCGCGACCCCGACGGCCGATCCATCCCGCGCAGCATCATTCATACCTTCCAGGCCAAGTTCGAAGGCGAAACGATTTTCAGCGCCGACTGGGGGTCGGGAATCTCGGCCAATCCCTATATTGCGTTCTATTTCAAGGTACCGGGGCCGGGCTCATTCGAGTTTGTCTGGCTCGACGATGCCGGCGTGACCGTGACGGAGAAAACGCCGTTTGCGGTATCGTGAAGGTGTTCCGCCCGCGATAGGCCCTTGCTGAGCCGCCCCGAGACCGCTACGGGATGACGGCATCGTTCACCGCTTCGTCAGGTCGCCATGGCTCAAGATCCAATCGTTGCTCAAACCGGTCCCTATCAAGTCGAACTTCAGGACGGTAAAGCTTATTTTTATTGCCGCTGCGGGCGTTCTGGCAAGCAGCCGTTCTGCGACGGGGCGCATAAAGAAACCGGCATCGAGCCGCTGCGCTTTGTGGCGCCCTCCACGGGCACGTTCAATATATGCGGTTGCAAGCAAACCGGCGACGAGCCCTATTGCGATGGCTCTCACAACATGATTTGAGGCACGCGGGCCTCGGATCCCATTGTCGGCAGACAGGATCACGCAAATCATCCGATTCATGATGATATCCCGCCGCCGTAGCGCGACCGGCTCTGGCGCCCTATCAACTGCTCTGAAAATCGCGCCAGCCTGCTTGGGCTTAGCCCTGCCGCTGGCCGGCGGTGCCGTGAGCGCGCGCGCCGAGATCGTCGTCGGACTTGCGGCGCCGATGGCTGGCCGTGAACAAAAGGCCGGCACCGTCATGCGCGAGGTGGCGCAGCAAGCCGTTACCGCGCTCAATGCCAAGGGCGGCGTCCTGGGCGAGAGCCTTGCACTCGTGATCCTCGACGATCAATGCTCAGATGCTGGCGCGGTAGCCGCCGCCAACACGTTTGTCCAGCGCCAGGCAAAGCTCGTCATCGGCCACCCTTGCGCCCGCGCGGCGCTGGCTGCAGCGCAGGTTTATGCATCGGCAGGCATCGTCTTCATCGCGCCAGCGACGCGCCATCCAGCCTTGACCGAAAAGCGCGCGGGCAAGACGATTTTCCGGTTAAGCGGCCGGGACGACAGACAGGCGGCGGCGGCCGCCGCGTGGCTCATGGCACAGGCCGGAACGGGCGCCTTCGCCATTGTTCACGATAAGACCGCCTATTCGCGTGGACTGGCCGCGGGCGTTGGCGCCGCTTTCGTGGGTAAAACCCAAACACCTCCATTGGATCTGGCCATTACCGCTGGCGAAAACGTCTACGCGCCGATCGTCGCCAAGCTCAAAGAATTGAAGCCTAAGGCTGTGTTCTTTGCCGGCTATCCCGCGGAAGCCGACATCATCGTCGGGTCGTTGCGCAGCGCGGGACTGCTGGTGCCCGTGCTCGGCTCGGATTCCTTGGCGACCCGTGAGTTCACCTTACAGAGCGCGGCGCGCGATCCCGCGTTTCAGGTCTTGACCCGCTTTGAGCCGGGCGTGTCCGCGGGTGTCATCGATCCTGTATCCACGCCAGCTTTAAAAGCGCAGGCCGCCAATACCGCGCTGGCCCTATCGGTTTGGGCCGATGCCGTCGCCAGAGCGGCATCTGTGGCGGTTGAGCGCGTGAGCCAGGAACTCGCGAGCCCCAGCGGCGGGGCACCCGCTGGCGGCGTCACATTCGATGCGAGCGGCGACGCGCAAATCGCGTCGTTCTTTGCAGTTCGCTGGACGGGCAAAGAGTGGATCGGACAGCCGGCGCCGCCCTGAATGTAGCGGCTGCAAGCGGCAGAACTGCGCGCCACATACCATGCTGCGGCAGGGCCGCTCAACTGGGCCCGTGCCGTACTCCATTTCAACAACAAAGACCGCTGATCAGCGGCCTTGCGATTCACACAGGCAGTCGGTCAACAACTGGCGCTCCATGCGCGCCAGATCTTCAGGTACCGAGGCACCGCTGTTGCGGTACTGATGAATGCGTTCCTTGACGAGCGCGTAGCATTGACGCGGGTCGTCGAGACTTTCTATTTGCGAGTTGAGATTGGCAATCTCGCTGTGCATTTGCTCAGACATTGTAACTCTCAAATCCCTCTCTGTTCGTGCGAGCCGGATGCGTCGGGGCAAACCTCAGCTCATCTCATCAAGTCACAGAAGCAAAGCGTGCCACAAAGGTTGTTACAGTCACTTAATCACAGATGATAAGCTGCTTTGCTTCAATTGCCAGCGCCCGTAATCCCACAGTGACTAATAAAGCGTTACGATGAATAGCAACTGAACGGCGGCGCTGTGCAATGCAGCAATCGCCATTAAAATGTGTCGGGACATTGGCAATTGGACCCGCAATCCACGTGCAATAAAAAGGCGTTGCGCGAACGCCTCGCTGCCGCGAAGCCTGTAAAAGTTGGTAGTCAAGTCCTGTCCGCAGGGCGCGCCATCAGTTTAGCGATGACACGATGCCGCAACCTGCAACTGATCGAAAGAAGATGTGATGGCTAGGCGATCACGCGTGCTCTGGACGGTCTCGGCCGTGCTCCTGATTTGGATCGGTGCGATGGCCATCATGAACGCCCGCTGCGAACGGGAGGGCATGTCATTTAGCGTGCTTGGCAGCCTGAGCGGGTCGGCATGCGTACCAGCCGGCCCGCCGATCATTCTGCAGCGCGATCTGCAGCGCGGCTGAAATCGCAGATTGCATCGACGGAAAGCCGAAGGCAGATTAAGGTTTTGCCAATCTCAAGAAGTGAGACGATGATCGCCCACTTCGCGCCGCCGCCGACGCTTGGATTGAGACGAGCCCGAAGTTGCCTGGCGGCGCAGATGGGTGCGTTCGTGGTGCTCAAGGTACGCCATGACCAAAACGCCCGTGAGGGCAAGCACGCCGACTGCCAGCATTGCTAGTTGAAAAAGAGTTATCATTCTACACACTCTTGCGTTTTTCAGAATACAAACACATCAGACTGATTCCGCTGATTCTCCTTTAACGGACAAAATTGTTTTTGTCTAGCGGCCGGCCAATAATTCTGCAGCGCGGCCATTCTGCAGCACGGAGTGCACCGTAGAAAATTCTTAAGCATATTAAGAGGTTACCGCCTCA
>JANNUW010000348.1:0-1058 GCA_031414095.1 Hyphomicrobium sp.
GGCGCATTGTAGGCGTCCGTGAACAGCGTCACGAACAGCCGCTCAATCGCCGCCGGATCGTGCGTGATCTTGTGATAGGGATCGGTGCCAACTTTGGCGGCGTGCTCCAAGCGGTTCAACGTCTACTTGCCGGCCAGTGCTGCGGATTCCGGTGATTGCGGACAGTGATTCCGTTTGAAGGCGGACACCGTTACGGTCCAAGGCGGACAGCATTACGGTGAAGGCGGACACCCCGCTCCCGTCGACGGTTGCAGTGGTCTCAGGCGGCGGTCTTTTCGTCAAGTCCCGATCGTTTGGCAGCCGCTTTCCGCAGGCTGTCGCCCTTCAAGGTGAGCCGGTGCGCGTTGTGCACAAGCCGGTCGAGAATGGCATCGGCAATGGTCGGATTGGCGATGGCCTCGTGCCAGTGTTCAACGGTGACGATGGTGCTACCGCGGCCATGCCGGTCGTCGACAATTTCGAGCAAGTCACGGCCCTGGTCCGGCGTCAGACTGGCGAGGCCCCAATCGTCCAGGATCAACAACTCGACGCGCGCGATCACCTTCAACAGCCGGGTATGGCGGCCATCACCGCGCGCTAACGCCAACGCATCGAACATGCGCGGCACGCGCTGGTAGAGTACGGCGCGGTCATCGCGGCAGGCTTTGTGTGCGAGCGCACACGCCAGCCAACTCTTGCCGACACCTGTCGGACCAATGATGATCAAGTTCTGGTGCTGATCGATCCAGTCGCCAGCGGCGAGCTTGGCGAACAGCGCTTTATCAAGCCCGCGTGACGCTTTCATATCGACGTCCTCGATGACAGCCGCTTGTCTGAGGCCGGCGAACTTGAGCCTATTGCCGAGCCTCTTATTATTGCGGCTCATGGCTTCGCGGTCGACCAGTAGGCCAAGCCGCTCTTCGAAGCTGAGGGCGGCCACGTCGGGCACGCGCCGCTGTTCTTCGAGCGCTAGCGCCATACCGGCGAGACCAAGATCGATCAGCCGTTGTTCAGTTGGATGGGTCAGCATAATTATCCTTTTTCTTTTTGACACGCCTTCAAGTTCACACGCGCGGCCG
>JANNUW010000349.1:0-9277 GCA_031414095.1 Hyphomicrobium sp.
GCTGCCAAGCTCACCGCAACAGGCCTGCACGCTGCGCTCACTGACGGCTCCGCGCTCCGCCCTGTTGCTCAACCAGCCCGGAAGGGCATACAACTGTCGGAGGCTCTAAAAGCTACTGGATGAAACTTCCATGGCAGGTCAGCCCCATCGTAGTAGATATTTCATCGCCAGCCGCCGCGCCTGTTCCTTTGGCGTGTAGTTGCCATGTTTCAAGGCGTTGCTGTTGCCCTTTGGTGCTCCGGTGGATTTGCCGCCGTGCATCCGGCACCTACCGTTCTTCATCGCGCCGTTGCGGCACGGCTTCCCCGACCGTCTGGAATGCGCTCCGCATCTCTTGCTCAGGTGCATGGGCCGTGCGAAAGAACTGGCCGCTATTATGCCTCAGCCTTATGCATCACGATTGACGATATGGAGCCCGAATGGCGATTGGCCAGCACGACTGGGCATATGGGTATTGATCATGAAGACTTGGTATTCATGATAATTTCATTCAAAAAGGCTTTTAGCTCACCTCTCTGGAATAAGTCATGCAAAAGGTTATGGGTCTCCCCATGTCTATTCCCAATCCTTTCTGCCCACGGTGCTATCGCTGACACCTGGCGCGCATTATCGTCGTCGCGATGTATTGCATTCGAGTAAGATAGAACCAGCCTCGTTGTTGAGGGATATTCATTTTGCGCAATAACTGCTCGCAGCTTATTTGCCAGTATCGCATGACGAGCGGGGCTCGCGACGCCAACTGCCACAGCTTTGGAGAAGTTATTTTTGAGAGCGACATAAATCGCCGGGAGTGCCCCTCCGCTCGTGCCAAAGGTTATCACGTTAGAATATCTGGAATTCACCGCCAAATCTCCTAGAAAGCTGGCTATTGTATCGATATCGCGTCCCATACCTTCTATCCCGCCAAGAAAACACATTCGAGCCCGGTCACGCAAGACAAGAAGATCGAACTTTTCTGGATCAAGACACATAAGAAGACGATAAGTCGGTATCATAAGGCGTTGCATATTGCCCGAGAATCCAACTACGAGAATTTTGGAGTCCGAAGGAGTCTTGGAGCTTTTGTAGTGGATGACATCACGACTCATCGGTTGTCGCAGCCAATTCACTGCCGGGTCAGACCCTTCGAGTTCCTCTTGCAAAGAATTAATTAATTCCCTTCGAAGATCATCAACTCCTTCGGGCGCCTCAAAAAATTTAAAATTCGACATCACATTTTCATTTCTTAATCCGCAACAAGTTTCGAACTCCATTCCCGAGCCGCAAGGGCATGTTCCCCTCTCAAGTCCGCCAGTGTGCTGCTCTATTATGTTCTTAAGCCCAACCTCGTAGATTTTGCGCAGCTTCTTGCACAGTTGGTCAAGTTCGAGTGGCGTCCGATACACTGTGGCATAGTCATTTGTTATCCTGAGCTCATTTACGCTAGAACATAAACAAAGCCGCAAACTAAGAAAATCAAGGTCCCCTAAACTTTCTGTCGGCAATCCCTCTTTGCCAGAAACCGCGATAGAAGCCGTATCGGCTTCGTTTTCGCATTCCTGATTGATGGTTTGAGCGGCGAGATCTTTGCCGAAGCCTTGCTGACATAGATAGTCCGCCAAAGAAGAGACGGTTGTAAGCATTTCCACTATGTCTCCAGGAATATTGGCGCTCAAGGCTTTCTCCACGGCCAACAGAACTCGTGTACTGGACAGTGAGTCTCCGCCGAGTGTCACAAAATCGTCATGAATTCCAAAGATCTTAGTCGGAAGTTCATCTGACCAGATTTGGGTAAGTAGTTTTTCCAGGTCATTGCGGGGCGGGGCAAAGGCTCGGCTATTTGAGATCAAAGATTGGTAAGACTCTACAAGTGCGAGCTTGTCCACCTTTCCAATCGGATTAACAGGCAAACGATTCCTCACATCAATTCTTTTGGGCACCTTAAATGCAGCAAGCCGCGCCGCGACAAAAGAGCGGACATCTTCAACTCTAGCGGGCTCGCGCAAAACAATTGCAGCACATACGTCTTCACCGAGTGTGGGATGCTCCACGGCAAATACCGCCGCCTCTGCGACGGCTGGATGAAGCATCAAAACTTCCTCTATTTCATTGGGACTGAACTTCTCACCGCCTCGATTAATGAGCTCTTTAATCCGCCCAGTCAAAAACAAGTCACCGTCCAAATCGGAATAACCAAGATCCCCAGTATGAAACCACCCCCCGCGAAACTGGATTTCGTTGGCTTCTGCGGCGTCTTCATAACCAGAAAATACATTCGGGCCACGTATCACTACTTCTCCACCAACACCCGGACCATGCACAGTTCCTTTAGAATCGACAATTTGGAACTCGGTGCCGCATGTGCTTCCGACACTTCCTGGTTTGCGCAGAGCTGGTGGAAGCCGGGTGGAAGTGATCAACGGACTAGCTTCAGTCATCCCGAATGTATGAAGTACCGGCACACCAAATAATGCCTCCAGCTCACTGTGCATCCGGGGTGACAGTGCGGACGCTACAGCCCTAATAAGTCTGAGGCTGTTCTGCTCCCGTGCGACTCCACTACGGCGGCCATGAACAATTAACTCATTGAGAGTAGTTGGCACGGCCTGAAACCACGTTGGTCTCGCCACTGCCAGCAGTCTGTAGAACTCTGATGCAGAGAAGCCTGAAGTACATATCACCGTGCCCCCCGAGGCAAGCGGCGCGAGCAGTAAGTCAACCAATCCCCCTATATGATACTGCTCCCACATAGAAAGGCATCTGTCTGCTGTTGACAAGTTCATCGAACGACAGATATCGCCCGCTGAAACGCAAACATTACGGTGGGTGAGAGGCACCAATTTGGGTCGTCCAGTCGATCCTGAAGTCATCAAGACCAAGGCTACATCTTCAGGATCTCTTGGTAAGAGTCTACCCTTGTTGGACGCACCAGATATGCCTTCTTCCAGGGAAAATCGCAAAAGCCTGAGGCCCAGGCGCTCGGCAACTGCAACCGCAGGGCCATCGTCAGTATATTCGATGAGTAGCGCATCAATTTTGGCAAGTCGAAAATACGAGTCAAACTCAAAAGGCTTGTAGGCAGGATTGAAGGGTATCGCCGCTCCAGCACATGATACACCCAAGAGCGCAACAGCCATATTAAGTCCGTTGGGCATGACTATCCCAATACGAAAGGTTTTGTTGACAGGGTTACCAAGGGCATCACGGATGCCCAGAGCTACTCGCGTCACGCTCTCATAAAGTCCAAGATAACTTAAAGCACGGCCATCGGGCGTCTCAATTGCCACTTGATCTTTCCGAGTGACGGCTTGTGCCCCGAGAAGTGATGAAATATCAAATTCAGATGTTTCTGACATGCTCTACCAAAATGTTCTATAGTCGTCGCAAAAATATCTAAGCAATCACCAGCGGCAGTGACTCAGGCCAACGATGTCCAGCACGGGCTATCCAATTCAAATTTTCATTGGCTAGCTTGACGATCCTGGATCCATCAAAAATCTTCTTTAGTGCTGTCTCAAACTCAATACTTACCAATTTGCTGCCGACGCACCTGTGGGTGCCAAGACCAAAGGAGACATGGCGAGGCCTATGCCGCTCAATATCAAATCGATCAGGATCAGTTACATAATTTGGATCGCGATTGGCAGAAGCTAGTACTATTAGGACGACGGAATTAGCTTTAATCGTCTTACCGCCAATTTGAATTTCTTCTGACGCAATCCGGCCCTGATACTGGGCCGGGCTCTCGTAGCGCAAACACTCCTCAACCGCGGCGGGAACAAGCTCAGGCTTCTCCATCATGCGATGAAGTTGCTCATCGTGTCTTAGGAGTGTTGCAACAGTTGCCGCAAGACCTGTATGGACATTTCCGATGGCATCGGAAGCAAGAAGCATGCAATTATCAATCACCTGCTGCTCGGTGAGCGAATAATCCCGATGCTTGGATTCAAGTAATCTTGAAATAAAGTCATCTTGAGGTTTTGATTTTCTTTCTCTGACAATGCTTGTTGTCGTCTCTCTAAATTCCTCTAGCGCTGAGTTTACTTCATTTAACACTTGCATATTCGGTATTGTATGAAAAAGGTAAAAGAACATATTGCTCCAGTATTCCAGTCTTGAAAGAGAATTTTCTGGATAGCCTATGATCTTGCACATGCAGGTTATGGAAAAAGGTATGGAAAAATCGCGCACAAAATCAATTCTATTTCTTCCGCTCAGACCTGATAAAATTCCATCCGCTACCGCTGAGATAATTGGTTCTTTTCCTTTTAGATGGTCTTGAAATGAAGCTGCAATTATTCGCCTTGGCGGCATATGAGCTGGTGGGTCTTGAAATGCAATGATATTGCTTGCCACCTCAGCTGCTAAGTATCGGTCTCGATTGCGTCGATTAACCGGTGCAAAAGGTGCCGGAGAATTCCGGAATCGAAGATCATTCAATGTCGAACTAACATCTTCATAGCGTGTTATGACCCAGTATCCTGTTGGTGAATAGTGAATTGGATCGTTTTCCCGCAAAAATCTGTATGTTGGATAAGGATCCAAAATAAAGCTGGGATCTCGCGGATTAAATAAGAGTTTTTGAGCCGATTCATGCATTCTACGTATTTAAGTATGCTTCTATTACCAAGTTGCCGACGCCGGCTAACCCAATTCATCAATGAGTATTATGCTCCTTCACCAGAGGCAATACACGCAGTGTGTAAGCATAATGCAACTTCTTATTTGCCTTTTGAAAGACTGCTACTTTCTGCTCATATTAGCAAGAGACGCAAAATCGTACGGCGCGCCCAAGCGCGGGAGCACTTTAATTGGACCCAGAGTTACCTGCCTGCCAACTCCTAGAGCGCCGCAGGAATTAAAATTAGGAGTTTGAAAGTGCCAACCGGGCAGACGGACGTAACATTCTAGGTGGGTCGGAAAGGCTATATCCATCTCAAGAGATATTTCATCGCCGCCCGCCGTGCCATCTCCCGACCAGAGTAGTTCCCATGCTTCTCCGCGTTCCGGTTGCCTTTTGGCGCGCCTGTAGCCCTGCCGCCATGCATCCGGCACCTACCGTTCTTCATCGCGCCGTTGCAGCATGGTTTCCCTGACCTTCTCGAATGCGCTCCGCATCTCGGGCTCAGGTGCATGGGTAATTGTCTTTGCATCGGGTTGTTCCTCTTTTTTAGACTGCACCCCCGCCCCGGTCTGGACGTTGCCGACGATGGCCTGGCCCCCCTGGTGGACGTGGACGTGTTCTACCGTGACCTTCTGCTGTCCTTTGCCCCGGTGCTTGTCGAGGGCTTCCATGGCCAGCGCGTAGGTCCGCGTAAGTTTGTGGGCGAAACTCAGGTTTTGCTGCCGCCCCGCAAGGGTCTGCTCCTTAATCATTGCCCGCCTGAAGCATTCCATTGCCGCATTATGGCAGGCGACCATTTGGGCGGCGAGCATGCCTTCACTTTCATCTTGCGGTGCAATGCCCACCATGGCTTCGAGGCCTGACGCGAGCTGCTTTTCCTTGTAATCTTCATCACTGTACGCAGTCCAAATCGACCTCGAAACCTGATTGACCAACATCAAGGTAAACTGCTCATGGTTCGAGCCACTGAAATGCTTCGTATGCGAAGGTTCCGGCTTCCAATTCGGCATCACCACTGCATTGGGTTCCTTTTTAGCCGCAGTCTTTTTCATGATTGTTTCCTTTCAAATACGAAACGCCTCCAGAAAGGAGATTTTGCCTCGTGACCCACGAAGTATTGCGTCCCGCGCTGGCTAAAGAAGAAAGCAGGGAAGATATAAATATCTTTGTAAGGGAAGGAAGCTTCATATCTCATTGCCGATACCTGCCTGTCCCAACAGCGATGATGGCTTGAGCCGCTGCCCCGTACTCAGTCGCGCGCACACTGCGTCCACCCCCTATGGTAGATTCTAAATATGTCCCTGTAGTCGTACCGTGAGTTGCGTCAAAAGGGCTCTGACAGTCCGATGGGAGGGACCGAGAAGGATAATTTCGTGTCGCTTTTGTGCCATCGGTCCCTGTAGTCGTACCGTTCGGCCCCTGTGGTCGTACCGTGTTTTGAATTTCAAGCTTCCATTTCATGAATTTTTTCGATGGCAAGGTACCGGTTACATCGCACTTAAAAGCTGTCATGCGAAACTCACTGGCATGGCGCTGTTTCATATTGAATGCACCGCGCTTGACCATATCGATAAACCCACGCTCCTCCAGGACCTGCAAGGCGCGAGCTGCCGTGTCTTTTGAGATACCAAGCGACGCCGCAATGCCGCGCACGCTGATAACGATTCTGCCGTTGTTTTCCCCGGTGTAGTGATAGCCGACTTCAGAATAGACCGCCCGGGCCACAGGGGTGAGCGACCGCCATGCCGTAGAGCGCATGATATAGCGTTCAATTGCCACAAAGTCAGAGAGGCTTCCTTGGCTCCGCCCCTTCCTATTGGCCTTCCTTTTCATGCGTCCAGCCCCGCCGATATTTTACCCGTAGGCAGGCGGGGTGAGTCTGTAGGGCGGCTTTCTGCCCTCTGGGCTACTGGAATACCCCCGGAGGCGAAATCGCCGTCCTGCGCGACACGGCCCGGGTGGACGCGGTACTTCCTTAGCCTGGGCAGGCCATCCCCTTCCTCGATGGTCAAACCAGCGGCCTTGTCGATGTCAGTGTGGAAGCGGCAGTAGGGCAGAACCGTGTCCCACATTTCCAATCTGCCGGTCAGGCCTCTGGCCTTGAGGATACGGGCACCGGCGAGGCAGGGTTCCGTCGAGCCGGTGACGATGACCTGACCCCCATAGTTGGCATTAAACAATGGGCCTTGTGAGGACCGCCTGGGGCGGCCCTCCTTGTCGAATGAGGGGGTTATGACAATTCGGTGCACTGTCATGCTGCCCTCGAAATCTGCGTTGAAGCTGGGTCATCCACCGCAATGATTTCAATGGGCGTATGCAGTACAAACCGGCCATGCCAGCCGCATTCGTGCTGCTCCCGACGGGTCTCAATAACTAGACCGTGATTTCGCATGAGCGCCCAGGTATAAGCTGGCAATCGAAACGGCGGCCCGCCGCTAAAATCATAGGCTACAACGCCCATCGCACCCTTTTCGTGCAGCAAGAGAAGCGTACGGCCCTCTTGCCCTGATGAGGTGAACGGTGAGCCATCTGGCAATTTGCGGGCTGTTACTTTGAACCGCTTGCTCATGTGCGCACCTCGACGCGTAAGACCCGTAAGTTGCGGTCGATTTGCCAACTGGTGATTTGGGGAGAACTCGAGGGATGGTGCCGGTTTGCCCAGCTGAAAAGAGGAAGGTAGATTTCGGATTGGGGATGCGGTAATACATGCATGTTGAAATTCCTTGGAGGGAGTTGCGACAATGCCCGGACCGCGATGTGCAATCATCGCACCGGGCTTTTCTTTTGGGATGAGATCAAGCTGCATTCCGCGAACCTGATTCAGGTAGCGAATCTATGAATTGGCGAAGTGCTGCCGTCTCGACCAGCGTTCGCCGTCCAGATTTCTTTGTGCGCAACTTGCCTGCTGCGATGGCTGCGTAGAGCGAGGTTCGGCCCAATCCACAAATACGGACCGCTTCGGCAATACTGATAGCTAAGGGGATCAATTCGGTCATTAGACACCTATCACGTTCACCGGAAAACGTCCGGCTCGTGATGGCGAAACTATTCTCTAAGTTGAAGTGAGGGTAATGGAGCAAACCCAGCCGTATTTGGGTAAAACGGAACGTTCAATCGACCGAATAGGAGGCTATTTGATCCATTCAAGCGAAAGGGTCAGATGAATTTGCATGCCACTCCCTGCAAACTTTTCTAACCGCACTGTCAAAGCTACCAAATTCGACTAGTCCCCTAGACGGCTTCTGCCTTGTCGCTGATGCGATGGGCAAGGGCGTGCTCGCAGGTTTCGTGGGGGAAGGAAGTCTGCTCCGATGCCCAATCCCGGAAGGTGGAGCGGAAGCCGTGGACGGTAATGTCATTGCGGTTCATTCGCCGGAGAACCATGCGCATAGGCATTGCGGATAGAGGCCTACCCCGCGTCCTGCCCGGAAACACGTAATCATCCTGGCGAGAGACCTCTAACAATTTCAATATTGCAATTGCTCTGGTTGATATGGGAATCCGATGCTCATAGCCCGCCTTCATGCGACCCGCCGGAACAGTCCATATTGCCTTCTTGGGGTCGAACTCGTCCCACTTGGATTTGAGTATTTCACTGCTGCGAGTAACGGTGAGGATGCAAAGTTCCAAAGCGAGCGCAGCAAGCGACTCTTGCTCGTGAAGGTCGGCTATGAAAGCTGGCAGATTATCATACGCCAGCGCCGCGTGGTGACCCCGAGATAGCCTATTGCGGGCAGGTAACAGAGTTTTCAAGTGTCCACGCCACCGCGCAGGGTTTTCCCCGTTTCGATAGCCTTTGGCCTTGGCAGCATCTAAAATGTTTTCGATTCGGCCCCGGAGCCTAGAAGCACTTTCGGGAATTTTGGACCAGATAGGTTGCAAGACCTTTAGAACCGCTTCCGTGTCTACCTCATTTAAGCGGATGGCCCGGATCGGTTGACAATAGGTTTTGAGGGACATTCCCCATTGTGCGATGTGCCGTTCATTTCGGAACTTGGAGCGGTGGCTTTCCAAATAATCGTCGGCGAATGCCCCAAAGTTGGGAATCGTCCTGGCCGCCTGCTTGCGGGATGACTTGGCATCGATTGGGTCGATACCTTCAGCGATAGTCGCTCGGGCTTCTGTGGCAGCCTTACGGGCTGCGGCGAGGCCCACTTGGCCCTTGGCAGCGCTGCCCAGCCCCATTTCCTTGCGCGCACCCTTAAACCGATAGAGGAACACCCATCGTTTCCCACCGTTAGGTGAGATGGAAAGGTAGAGATTGCCGCCATCAGCGTGCCGCCCTACTTTGGTTAGGGTTTCCACCTTCCTTGCATTGAGTATTTCAGTTTTCCGCGCCATGTTGATTTCCTTGTGTCCCACCATCTGCCCTACCACAAAACGAGGATTGCAGCAATCACCAGCGGACGCCCAAACACATGAACGGAGAGTTCGTCTTATTTATAAAGCTTTTTGGGGACGGTGGCGAGCGTCAGCGGACGCCAGCAAAGGCACGTATCGCGGTTGTTTCTTCCGCCGATTTCCTGAAACTATAGAGTCGCCTGTGAACAATTCAATTTTCAGGCATAAAGTGGTCTGATTGCGCCAAAGAGTATCGCCAGCATTAGACGCAAAAGAAGCCTCAACCAGGTGAGGAGGAGACGGAAGTTGTATCCTGCGGCGGCGAGGATGGCG
>JANNUW010000350.1:0-1082 GCA_031414095.1 Hyphomicrobium sp.
GCAGTGCGGACTTCAAAGCCCAACCGCTTGATGGTCTCTTCCAAAAGGCGACGCTGTACGGGATCGTCATCGACGACAAGAACGCGCTTGGTCATGGTGTACTCGGGGACTGACGCAACAGACATGTGCCGGGCCGAGCCGCAGGGTGGATCTTCGTTTGATCCGTTTCCGTACACTCAGTGATCGGCAACTCACTCAACAGGGTCGAGATTGCCGCACAAGCGTAAATGAAGGGTTTAAGGACGGATGCAAACGTTGCGATTTGGGATTTCGCGCCTGGCTGGAGTAAACCTAGCCAGTTGGTTAGGTTGTCAGCCTAAAGTCAGGCGAAATCTAAGACTATCACCTGTTGATGGCGACCGTTCGAGCGGGCTTCAATTGATGCGAAACGGCGTTTACAATCGATTGCACGTACTGATCGTGATTGCGATCCTGGCTGTGTTTTCGCCGGATCTTTCTGCCTATGCAAGCGGTAGTGGCGGCGGTGGAGATGGCGGCGGTGGAGATGGGGGCGGTGGCGGAAGCGGTGGCTCCGGCTCTTCCGGCTCTGGCTCATCTGGCTCATCGGGCTCGTCGGGCTCGGGTTCGTCGGGCTCTGGCTCATCGGGTTCGTCAGGCTCGGGTTCAACATCTTCGTCAGGATCGGGCCGGTCCGGATCCGGTCACTCAGGCTCCGGCGCGCGAGGCAGCGACGGTAGTCGCGGCACGGCAAACGGCAGGTCGGGTCGTGGCGCTCCACAGGGCTACGGCAAATCGCAGTCGGATATCATGTCGCGCGCGGAGGCCCGTGTTCCCGGCGACGTCGTGGGTCTGCAATTCGACAGCTCCGGCGACACGCCCGTTTACCGCGTCCGTATTATCGATGTGAAAGGCCGTCTAATTCGCTTGCGGATGAATGCCCGCACGGGTGAAGTCTTGAGCATCGAGGGTAGGTGATGAAAATCCTGGTCGTCGAAGACGAAGAGTTGATCCGGCGCGATATCGTCCGCGCGTTGGCGGCGTCAAGCTTCGTCGTCGACGCCGTCGACAATGGCAATGAAGCTTGGTTTCGCGGCGATACCGAAGACTATGACGCGGCAATC
>JANNUW010000351.1:0-10134 GCA_031414095.1 Hyphomicrobium sp.
ACCGTGTGGTACCACTTGCGTCGTTGGTTCGATCTTTTCGAGAAGCCCTAAGGCCTCGATTTCGGACACGACACGCTTGCGTGCCGCGAAACGATCGAGGCCGCGATACGTCTCTGGCGCGTCGGCACCGATGGCGCCGAACGCGTCCATGATGTTGATCTTGTCGAGGCTCTGCCGCTTGCCGACTTCAAAGTCGTTGAAGTCGTGTGCGGGCGTAATCTTGACCGCGCCCGTGCCCTTCTCGGGATCGGAATATTCGTCGGCCACGATGGGTATGACGCGGCCAACGAGCGGGAGCGTCACCGTTGCCTTGGCCGCAACGAGCGCCGCGTAGCGCGCGTCTTTCGGGTGCACCGCAACGCCCGTGTCGCCCAGCATTGTTTCCGGGCGCGTCGTGGCGACGACGATGTAGTTGCGCGTTTCGAACCGGACGGGCTTTTTGTCCGCATCGAACTCGATGGGGAATTCAAACGTCTTGCCGCCCGTCAGCGGATAGCGGAAATAATACATGTGCCCCGACGGATCGCGGTCGAGCACCTTCGCCAGCGCCGCCGCATCGAACGGCTTGTCAGGATCGCCAGACGCCCACGTAAACGAGCCGCGCTTTTCGACCTGCACCACTTCGAGATCGGAAATGGCCGTCTGGAACTTCGGGTCCCAGTTGACGAGCCGCTTGTCTTTGTAGATGAGCCCCTGCGCGTGCAGGTCGACGAAAACTTTGGTGACGGCGCGCACCATCTGGTCGTTCGCCGAGCCGTCGTCGCCCATCGTGAAACGCTCGCGCGACCAGTCGCACGAAGCGCCCAGGCGCTTCAATTGATTGACGATGGTACCGCCGCTCTCGGCCTTCCAGGTCCACACTTTTTCTAGAAATTTTTCGCGGCCGAGTTCGCGCCGGCCTGGCTGCTGCGTTAAAGCAAGCTGCCGCTCGACCACCATCTGCGTCGCGATGCCGGCGTGGTCGGTACCCGGTTGCCAAAGCACATCGCGCCCGCGCATGCGCTCGAAGCGGCACAGCACATCCTGCAAAGTGTTGTTGAGCGCGTGCCCCATGTGCAGCGAGCCCGTGACGTTGGGCGGCGGGATGACGATGGAGTAGGGAGGTTTGCCCTCGCTGCCGGGACGGCTTGCCTTGAACGCGTCTGCCTTATCCCAATCCGTGGAAATGCGCGGCTCGATGGCGGCCGGCTGGTAGGTCTTTTCGAGCATGGGCTTTCTTGGATGTTGCGCTGCGCGAGATCGAAGCGATCGGGCAGTCGTCAATAGGTAGCTCAATAGGTGCCGCTGGTGTTACGACCCGGCTTCCCTAGCGTCAACTAAGGGACACATGAGAATATCGTCGCCCGCAGGATTGTCTGTAAATTGTGCGGGCTTTTAAAGGTGTCAGGTCTTGGACGATGGGTCTTTGCCCGTTCCAGGCCGCAACGCCTTTTCCATGAGGCGGGGCATGTTGGTTTCTACCCACTTTTCGAGCATGGGCCGGAGCAGGTCGGAAACCATATCGTCCAGACTGCGCGGGCCGGTTGCCGCTGGCGCCGCACGTGGCTCCACGCCGCTCGCGGGAGCACCGTTTGACGAAGCTGGCGTCGCTGGCGCGGCAGCAAGCGCTCCGTTCACGAGCGGTAAGGGGTCGGCCGAGGGCGTCGGCCGGGCGGCCGTCGTGTGCGCAACGGGCGCATGCGGCGACGCTGTCTGCACACTGTCCGCCGGCGCGGTTGCTTCGGATATCCCAGCGGCTAATTTTGCCAGCGCCTCGTCCGCGGCGGCTGCCATTTTCATCTCGGCAGCGGGCGTTTGCAGGCCCGCCGCGTGGCTCGGAGTTTGGGTCGAGCTATTGAGCGGGCTCAGGGCGGGAGCAGCCGGAGTACCTGCACTGACGCCTTCCGTGGCGAGCGCGCCCGGCACACTCGGGCCATGCGCGCGGGGAAAAACCGCCGAGAAAGTCGCCGGCTGATGGCGAACCGGCGGCGCTGCCGTCGGCGGATAAAAACTCGGTTTGGCTGGCCGCGTGTTGGCGACGTCAGGCGTGGCCTTGGCGGTCGCAAACAAGTGCGACTGCACCGGCGGTTGCTCGGCTTTAACTGGTTGCGAGACAGGCGCGTGACCGTTCGGCGCCACGCCAGAGTCTGAGGCAACCGGCGCGGGCCGAGGCTCAACGGCTTCGCGAGACTCGCCGCGAGACTCGGGCGTCGTGGGCGGTGCGCCGGGCACGGCCGAATTTCTCAGGTTGCGCCAGGCCGCCCAGGGGTCCGGGGACTGTTGCGCGCCCTGCGGACGTCCGAAAGCTGCGGCGCTCGTCACGTCCGCACTCAGGTCGTTGACCGCCTGATCGGCGCTGGACGTGGAGACCGCTTGCATGGCCGGCGGCGAGGGAGTCATTTCGGGCTGAGGATCATCGAGCAGTTCAGACAACGCCTGGTCGATGAACGGACGCCGCCGGAACTGGGGGGGTGCTGGCGTAGGGTCGTTTGGCGTGGCACGAGCTGACTCGGTGGCAGCACGCAGCGCATCGTCAAATCTAGGGGCTGGTGGCAGCAACGGCCCGCTGTTCTCGCTAGCGTCTAGAGCCCGGTACGGGGGAGCGACGGATTCAAACAGCGGATTTACGGCACGCTGGTCGGGGCCAGATCGGGACCCCGACGGATCGTCGGCAATAATTTTGCGGATCGACGCGAGGATTTCATCCATCGACGCTTCGCCGGCGTTGTCCCCCTCTTTGTTGCCCGCCTTGTCGCCGGCTCTGTCGGATGTGCTCATCGCGTTGCCTATTTGCGCCCCTCAGCCCGAACGGGGCCGGCCACGGGCCAGCCTCGTCAATTGAAAGCAATCTAAGGTGCTCAAATGCAAATCGCCAGGGACACTTCGCGTTTTCCAAACTTATCACTTAGCCGGCTGCTGATCAGATGCCCGGCTTTTTGCCCGGTTTGACGCTCTCAGCAACCTCAATATGGAGGGCCTTTTCGACCATGCGAGGCATGTTGTCGGAAAGCCATTGACGCAACATGGGGCGCAGCAGTTCGGCCGTCGCATCCTCAATTCCGCCGGCAGGAGCGGCCTCCAATGGCAACTGAACGGCGGGCGGAAGCGCCGGTGGGACCGCCGTTGCAGCCGTCAGATCTGCGCCATTCAATGGCGGGGGGGAGGAAGCCACAGGGGGTGCAAAAATAGCCGTTGCTTGAGGGGGCTGTGGGGCTACAAATTCGGTGACATTAAAGATGACAGCCGGGGGCTGGTCATTGAACGCTGTGTCTAAAGCCGCCGGGGGAGGGGGATCAGACTGACCGCCGCGCATGCGCGCGAAGTGCTGGTCTCGGAACGGCGCCATTTGGCGAACAACGCTTGCGGATTCAATTGCCTGCGTCTGGGCTTCGGGTTCGGCCCGTGGCGGTTCGCTGCCCCATGTCGAATTGTTCTGAGCGTCGGCGGCGACAACCTCGACGGCCGGCATAACGAACGGAGCGGCTCCGTGGCCATTCACGTCGGAAGCCTGCAGGTCTGGACGCGCAGCCGGGCGCAACGAGCTAAGCGCCTGATGCAGCGTAGGGTTCGGGTCCGACCAGTTGCTGACACGGGGTGCTGCTTCATGGCCATTTGTAATACCCGAGCCCACCGTCGCGGACGACAGCGCGCCGGAGGTCAGAGGCGTCGCCGGCAGCGGAAAGTCAGGCTGTGCACGGGAACTCGCCTGCGCATCGAGCTGGGGGGTGGCGCGCAGAGCGTCCATCAATTTTACCACACCGCCGTTCGCCTTTTCGGCTTGAGGGGTGGCTGCGCGAAACATCGACGGCAGTTCGAAATCTGAGGCGTCGTCGAGGGATAAGTGCTCGGCGCCGTTTCCAGGTCCAAGACCCGAACGGGGTTTGAAGTCTAACGAAATTGAATCAGCAGGTTCCTCGGCAATAATCCGGCGGATTGATGCCAGAATTTCTTCCATGCTGGGCTGGCCGTTTTTTTCGGTCATGTCCATTACGCAACCTCTTACGCTAACTGTGCTTCAACATTTTATTGCTGGCGCAAGAACAGGCTGTGTGCTGCCTGCCAGATCCCACTCATCACTAAGCCGGCCCCACCCGTCGTTCGTGACACATCTCTCACCCCTCGTGTGGCCTAGGCCCCACAGTCAGAACGATAAATAGCATACAAGGCAACCTTGAGGCAAAAGGAAGCTGATCATTAAATTCAGGAAATTTTTTTGCTCAAGACTCGTGCGTGAACGCAAAGATAGCTATACGAGCCAGATGGTTGCGAGCCCGAGGAAAGCGAAAAAGCCGATACAATCTGTAATCATGGTAACAAATACGCCTGATGCGGGTGCCGGGTCCCAGTCCCATCGGTCCATGGTGAGCGGTATCAGGATACCAGCCAGAGCCGCCGCGAATAGATTTACGATGATGGCAGCTCCGATAACCGCGCCAAGCGCGCCTGAACCGAACCATACATAAACGACGCTCGCCATGATGGCGGATAGCAGCAGCCCGTTGATGAGGCCGACACACGCTTCGCGGGTGACGACTCGGGCCGCATTGAGCGAACCGAGTTTGGCCGTCGCTAAGGCTCGCACAGTGACCGTCATGGTTTGCGTCCCGGCATTGCCCCCCAACGACGCCACGATGGGCATAAGGACAGCGAGAGCGACCATCTGCTCGATTGTCGCGTCGAAGGCCTGGATCACCGATGACGACAGCAGCGCCGTGCCGAGGTTGACGACGAGCCAGGGGACGCGCGACCGCGCCGTTTGCAGAACGCTATCGGCCAGCGATTCGGTCCCGCCGACGCCACCCAGTTGCTTCATGTCCTCTTCGGCTTCGTCCTGGATGACTTCGACCACGTCGTCGACAGTCACGACCCCGACGAGACGATTGTTTTCATCGACCACGGGAGCCGACACCAAGTCATAGCGCTGGAACAGCCGGGCCACGTCTTCCTGGTCTTCGGTGGCCAGCACCGTTTGGCGGCTGGGGTCCATTATTTTTTCGACCGGCACCGCGCGTTTAGTGCGCAGCAGGTGCGAAAGCTCGACGCTGCCAAGCACGCGGAAGTTGGGATCGACCACGAAAATTTCTTGAAAGGTGTCCGGCAAATCATCGCTCTCGCGCATGAAATCGATGACTTGCCCGACCGTCCAGAACGGCGCGACAGCGACAAACTCCGACTGCATGAGGCGGCCTGCCGTCTGCGGGCCGTAGTCTAAGTTTCGCTGCAGTGCCGCGCGATCTCCCAGCGTCAGCTGGCTCAGAATGTCCTGCTTGTCGCTCTCCTCAAGGTTCTCGAGCAGATATGCCGCGTCATCGGTCTCTAGTTCGGTGACCGCTTTGGCCAACAGTTCGTTGGACAAGGCTTCGGACAGCTGATCGCGTACGCTTTCGTCGAGTTCGGAAAAAACGTCGTAATCAAACGACGCGCCGAGGGCTTCGATCAATGAGACGCGCTGGGCGGGCGGCAGCAGTTGAATGAGGTCGGCAAGGTCGGGTGCCGGCATGTCCTGAACCAGCAGGACCAGCCGGTCAGCTTGCCCCAGTTCCAGCGCGGCTGAAACTTCGCGCAGCATTCCGGCCTGCCGATGTTCGTCGCCATCGGCGTCACGCGCTTCGTTGGTCTGGTCTGTCATCGAAACCCCAAAATCCGGGTTTATGGGTGGCGCGCGGAGGCAAACGCGATAGCCGCTTAACACACGCCGCGGACATGCGACACGGCTGCCGGCGGGCATTTTTTCAGCACAGGCCAGCGGGTGTGTCGTTCTAGCGCCCGCGGCGAGCTACGCGCTTGTTTTCAGACCTCAAACATAGCAGGTATCGGAACTCAATCGGTTGTTGGCCGCGGCGCAGGAGCGGTGAAAGCCATAGGCGAGAATCTGGGTAGCCGATATATGAAAGTCATGATGCGCGCGGTATTTGTCTTGGCTGCCGTTCTCGGTCAGGTCACTGTTGCGGCTGGCCAAGGGCCCGACGATGCCATGCCCCGGCTTGCGCCCACAATCGAGTCCGAGACAGCGCCGCCGGTTATGGCGCCAGCGAACGGTCCGGCCGCATCCGCCGCTAGCGCTCAAGCGGCACCTCATCCCAATTCTCTCAGCGTGCCGTTGCCAGCCGGGTGCGAGAGTAATCCTAAGGCGATCGGCCTGGCGCGCATCGTCGAGATAGATACCGCTGGCGGCACGAGACTCGGCCATAGCCAATACAAGGACGTCGATTTTCTTCAGGATGGCGAAGTCGTTCTGACTTTCGACGACGGACCAATGCGGCGGTATACCAAGCCCATCCTCGATACCCTCGATGCGCACTGCACGCGGGCAACATTCTTTTCCGTCGGGAAAATGGCGCTCGCCGATCCGCAGACGTTGCAGGAAACGGCCGCTCGCGGGCACACCATCGCCTCGCATACGTGGTCGCATGCCAAGCTGACGACAGTCACGGCAGCTCAAGCGAAGTACGAGATCGAACTTGGTAACAGCGCGGTCACGCTCGCACTTGGCTTTCCGACGTCTGCTTTTTTCCGATTTCCCTATCTGCGCGACACGAAGGCTTCTGGCGATTATCTGCGTTCGCGCAATATGAGCGCCGTTTCCATCGAGGTCGATAGTCAGGATTTTCGGACCCGCAACCCAGGATTGGTTTTGCGCAATGTCATGAGCCAGCTCAAGGCCGTTAAGAAAGGCATCATCCTTTTTCACGACATTCAGCCCGCGACCGTCGGAGCGCTAAGCAGCCTGTTGGATAATTTGCAGGCAAGCGGTTTTAAGGTCGTGCAACTGATCAGCAAAAAGCCCAGCACGACGTTGCCGGAATACGACGCCATGGCCCGCAAGGAAATGGCGCGCAGGAGTATATCGGTAGCTGCTGCTCCCGCCGGCGCTGGGCCGCTACCCGCAGCTCGGAATGGCCAGCCTGTGGCAAAACTGCCTAAGCCTGCAACTGCCCAAAGCGCGCTGCCATGGGAGAGCGTCACCGGCACACCGCCCCCCGACGAACCAACAGCCATACCGGCAGACAATGAGTCGCCTGCCCAAACGCGACCGCCGCGCAAACCCTTGTGGTATCGAGATGACGACCCTTGGCGGATCAAAACGTTCAGCGATTGATTTATTGCGCCTCCGATGCGACGGCGCATCACGCGAGTTCAATCGAGCGGGTCCGGGCGTACCTGCCTTGTAACTTCTGCTGAATTGAGACAAGCTCCCCATGGGGCTGCACAATAACAGGCTGTGGGGAGGCGCACTTTGCGCGGGTTAACGAGTTGTCTGAAGTTGATCGGGGCCGTGGTTGCCGCGATCGTCAGCGTCGGCGAAGCAACGGCGCAAACGTGTGAAGATCCAGCGCACACCCTTGGCGTTTCTCGCATTATTGAAATCGACGCGAGTGCCGGGCCGCTTTTTGGAAAAATGTCGAAATACACCCGAGAAGATACGTTTCTTGCGCCCAAGGAAGTCGTTCTGACGTTCGACGATGGGCCGGTGCCGTGGATCACCAAAGCCATTCTGGATGAGCTTGATCGCTCTTGTACGAAGGCCACGTTCTTTTACGTGGGTCAGATGGCACTAGCGTATCCGCGATCCGTCAAGGATGTCGTGGCGCGCGGGCACACACTCGGTGGGCACACTTGGTCGCATCCGTTAAATCTCAAGCACTTGTCCCTGGAGAAGGCCAAGGATCAAATCGAGCGCGGCTTTGCCGCCGTGGCGCTGGCTGCCGGTGAGCCGATCGCTCCATTTTTTCGTTTTCCCGGCCTGAGTGATTCAGATCCGCTTCTGCAGTACTTGCAGACGCGCGGCATCGCATCATTCACGGTCGACGTTGTCTCGAACGATAGCTTCACGCCCAATGCTGCCCGTCTGACACAGCATACGATTGCGCAGGTCGAACAGAACAATGGTGGCATCGTGTTGTTCCACGATATCAAAGCGTCCACGGCACGCGCCCTCCCGGATATCTTGAAACAGCTGAAGCAGCGCGGCTATTCGGTCGTCCACTTGCGCGCCAAGGCGGCCTTGCAGCCCGTGGCGGGCTACGAAGCAGATTTGGCAAAAGTCTTGGCGCGTGCGCAACCGACGGCAACTGCGCACCTAGCAGCTGATGCGAAGGCCGATCCGCGCGGCACGGAAACCGGCGTCCATCAGGTGGCCCCGGCCAACGTGACTACGGCGTCGATCCCGGCCATCGGGATAGAGGCAGCGCCGGTCACACAGCTGGCGCCCGCGGCGCGGGCGCGGATGGCAGCTGTAGAAACCGATGCAACCGTCGCCAAAGTTTCGCGGCGCGCGAAGCGTATGGCTGTTGTCGAAAGCGATGGAAGTGCCGGCGCCGTAATACCGCCACGTCAAAAATCGCGCGTGCGTCATGGCAAGCGGGCCAGCCCCGCCAGCAAAGCGGCATTTTTTCCCCAATAGGACGCGCGCGGCTCTTTGTCGTTTTTTGCAAGGCTGTTTTAATTCTCGAACGGTGCCTGGCACGGTCTTGGCCCACAATGTGAGGCTCGACAAAAAGAACGCCCGCTTGGTGCCCCTTCCGGAGCGCCAAGCGGGCGTTCAATTGACTAATCACTATGGTGCGGTCGAGAAGACTCGAACTTCCACGCCGTTTCCAGCGCTACCACCTCAAGGTAGTGCGTCTACCAATTCCGCCACGACCGCGTAGTGAGATTTAAGATCGAACGTACGGACGTACATCGATCAGAGCGGTGGAACTATCAGAGCCCGTGCGGCAAGGCAAGTCTCAATGCGAACCCCTGCGCGGCGCCATTGCAACAGCACTGGCGCCGGCGCGGAGGCGAGGCACTACTTGGTGCAGAACGTCGCCTGACCACGACATGTAGTGCTGCCGCCGTCGGGCTTGCAGTTATAGCGCTCGCTGGTGATGTTATAGCCCTCGACCTTACCGTTCGACAGGAAGCCTGGCCATAGGCCCCAGCTAACGGCTTGAACCATTGTTTCGAGCGCAAACCATTTGGCTGACTTGGCCGAATCCGAGGTCGCAACAGCGCCTTTAGTAACGCATCCGGCTGACGCTCCGGTGGTGCCGATGGCGAGCAGTAGGGCGAGGCAGGGTGCCAGTGCGCATAATTTTTTCATAGCCGTAGATCCCCAGTAAATCGTTGATTGCACCAAAATCGGAGCGCGTCCAGCTAGAGGTTGCTCATCGGGGGTGCGAACGCTTTGCATCGCATTACGGACCTCAAATAGCGACCAGGCTCTAGGAGGCTCATTAAAAGGGCCGCCCAGGAGCGCGTCAACAGACGGCGGCGAAATTTCGGCCTTTTTCCCCGGAACGTGTGGTTTGAGGGCCAAGCACGCGGCCAAGGAAACATTTACCGGGCGGACGGCGTTTTGTGCAGACCTTTCCAAAAGTTATCAGCGAGACCCTCATGTCCAATCCGATCCCCTACGATCCCGAACTCGAAGAGCCGGAGAAAAACGAACATGAGACCTCGGAGAAATTGCGCGAGGTGCTGCGCACCATCATGACGACGACCGCCAAGAATTGCGGCCGCGGTCTGCGGAGTGTGCACGCAAAAAGCCATGCCATCCTTGAGGGTAAATTCAAAGTTCTCGGAAACCTGCCAAAGCCATTGGCGCAGGGCCTATTCAAGCAGCCGGGGGAATATCTGGTCGTGCTGCGCATTTCGACCATCCCTGGCGATATTCTCGACGATCATATCTCTGTGCCGCGCGGTTTGGCGATGAAGGTCATGAACGTCGAGGGCGAGCGGCTCGCCGGTTCGGAAGGGGACCGGACGCAGGATTTCATTCTCGTCAACGCGCCGGCCTTTGCCGCGCCCAAGGCATCGAAATTCCTGGGCAACCTTAAACTTTTGGCAAAGACGACCGACAAGGCCGAATGGGCAAAAAAAGCCCTGTCTGCCGTGATGCGCAATCTGGAAAAGGGATTGGAGGCCGTGGGCACCAAGAGCCCGCTCATCACGACACTCGGCGGCCATCCGATGACTAATCCTGTAGGTGATGCCTACTTCTCGCAAACGCCATTCCGTTATGGCGCCTACGTGTGCAAGTTCGGATTGTTTCCCGTGTCGGCCAATCTGAAGGCGCTGACGGACGTGGTGATCGACATGGGCGACCGGCGCGATGGCTTGCGTGAAGAACTCACCAAAGTGTTCGCTCATCAAAGCGCCACGTGGGATTTT
>JANNUW010000352.1:0-3511 GCA_031414095.1 Hyphomicrobium sp.
CCGCGCTCTTAGACGATAGGACGGCGCGAGAGTCCCTCGTATTCGCCGTTGGGTTGGAGACTCTGTGATTCTCCCCTGCACAACAATGATGCTGAGAGCGTTTACGGGTATCGGGCGATACCCTGTTGCGCATCCGCCACGAGACGGTTGCAAGGTGTTCTAACTTAAGCTGAATTTAGATTTTCTCAGGCTGTGAATATCGTGGGGAAATGCAGTGGTTATGTGGAATGTAACATTCAAAGCGGCCCTAAAGACACAGTTTGGCGGCGCGCGGCTGGTTAAAATTTCCCTAATCTGAGTGGAGCTTTAGCCGTCGGGGACACCGCTAATGAAACTTCGGCGAACCAGTTCGACAACCATTCGTCGATTGACCTGTAGGGTCGCGGCATTCGCTGCGGGTCGTCAGTAATCTCTCCGGTGGCATGCCGGTTCAACGTTCTGCCGTCGCCAGTTTCCACCTCTTTACACGTGCGGCCCCGAGCCCTAAATGCGTGCTCAACGCACGGCGGCCCTATCTCGGCCAATCTTTGATCGCACGGCGCTCTGGTAATTCAAATGGCTGGAGGCCACCAACGATGGAACGATTTGCAAGTGCCGCCGAATTCGTTGCGGCCAGAAAGCCAGAACGGCCGGTCATCGCGGCACGCCCGCATGCGGCCGCCAGAGCTGCCCGCTGGTTCATCGATAATTTTCCAGGCGACGTCGCGTATGCCTACAAAGCCAACAGCAGCGTCTTCTTTATAGGCGCACTCTACGGCGCGGGCATTCGCCATTTCGACGTCGCCTCTGTGCCTGAGTTGGAAGACGCGGTCACCATTCCGGGCGCGCATCTGCATTTCATGCATCCGATCAAGTCGCGCGAGGCCATCCGCAAAGCCTACCATGTGCATGGGATACGCTCTTATTCGCTCGACAGCGAAGATGAGCTCTTGAAGCTCGTGACCGAGACGGCGGGCAAAAACGGACCGGCTCGCGATCTCATATTGTTCGTTCGCATATCCGTGCAACCGATCAACAGCGCCATTCCGCTCGAGCGCAAATTCGGCATTACCGGCCCCAAAGCGGCCAAGCTTCTCGAGAAAACCCGCCAGGTCGCGGCTGAACTGGGCGTTACATTCCACGTCGGCTCTCAAACCATGACGCCCGACGCCTACGTCGGCGCGCTGTCCGAAGTCGCACAGTTGATCGCCAAGGCTGGCGTGGTCGTCGATCGCCTCGATGTCGGTGGCGGCTTTCCGTCGGTCTATCCCGGCATGAACCCTGCTCCGCTTTCTGATTTCATCAGCGCCATTAACGATAGCGTCAACAAGCTGCCGGTGCGCGACAACGTACGGCTGATGTGTGAACCGGGCCGGGCGCTTGCCGCGGAAGCCGAAAGCCTGATCGTGCGCGTCGAGGCCCGGCGCGACAACGATCTCTTTATAAACGACGGCGGCTACGGCGTGCTGTTCGATGCCGCCCACCTGAACTGGGTCTTTCCTGCCCGGCTCGTGTCGCGAAACGCGGCACCCGGCGAAGCGTCCACACCGTTTGCCCTGTGGGGGCCGACATGCGATTCGATAGACTACATGAAGGGTCCCTTCGTCTTGCCAGGCGGCATTCGAGAGGGTGATTATATAGAGATCACCAATGTCGGCGCTTATGGGCGGGCCATTGCAGGCGACTTCAACGGTTACGGCAAATACGATGAAGTCATGCTCGACGACGAGCCGATGATGTCGATGTATGGCGGCGACACAGCCGCGACTGTCGTTGCCGGCCAAAGGTAAATCTTCTCCATGACTAAACCCGTGCCCTTCGACTATCTGCAGGGTGAAGACAGCTTTCTCGATAGTCTGCGCGACGACGCAGGCCGGCCCGACGACGCGCGCTGTGTCGTCATCCCATTTGGACTCGAAGCCTCGGTGTCGTACGGCGGCGGCACATCACAAGGACCGCAGGCGATCCTCGATGCCAGCCATCAGCTCGAGCTTTTTGACGAAGAACTGTGGCGCGAACCCTATAAGGACTACGGCATAGCCGCGATCCGGGCGCCCGTCATAGTGGAACCCGTTGCGGCCGCGCTCGACCAATTGGAAGCACTTGTCGAGCGCGTGCTGGACGCCGATCGGTTCCCGTTCGTGCTCGGCGGCGAGCATTCGCTGACGGTCGGCGCCATCCGTCCGTTTGCCAAGCGCTATCCAGATCTCATGGTCCTGCAGTTCGACGCCCACGCCGATCTGCGTGACGGCTATCTCGGCGAACATTTCAGTCACGCAAGCGCTATGCGGCGCGTGCTCGACAATGCCCATGTTGGACTGGTGTCAGTTGGTATCCGGGCCATTTCGGCAGGCGAAGCCGCATATTACGAGGACAACCGACACCGCATTTCGATCCACTGGGGCAAGGATCAGGCCGCCTGGAACATCGAAGACATCGTGGCGCCCTTGCGTGGCAAACCGGTCTACGTGACATTCGATATTGATGGTTTGGATGGGGCCATTATGCCGGCGACCGGCACGCCCACACCTGGTGGTTTGAGTTATTTGCACGCGCTGGCCATTTTGAAGCGCGCCGCCCAGGTCTCGACGATTGTCGGCGCCGATATCGTAGAGTTGGCACCGATTGCGGGTCTGCATGTGTGCGATTACACGGCCGCGCATTTAGCCTACAAAATCATGAGCTATGCACTGTCGGGAACAACACCTATCGCGTAAGAGTCGGCGTTTTCCACAAGCGTTGCGTGCGCAGGTGATCCGCTGGAGCGCGACTCAGCCTTAGCTGTAGCCCTGAAAATGTGGGGGCTAATATCATGTCGATCGTGGAACAGTTCGGTCCGGCCGCCTTGGCGTGGCTCAGGAAAAGTGCCGCTGTTGCTGACACGTTCGAGAGAACGCCGCCAGCGCCCGTGTCCTTCGCGTCGGTCGAATACGAATTGTCCCAGCTTCGAAGTTCGCTCGATGGCGTCGTGGCGTTCCCGGATCGCAAGGCGTCCACGCGCGTAGTGGCGGCTGATGTCGCCTGGGCGTCCGGAATTGGCGGGATCGAGCGACGGCACGGCATCAGGAGCCGGCTGGTGACGTTGGTCTGAGGGGCCGCGTCCTGCGACACTTCCCGAATCTCAGTTCCCATCAATTGGAGGACGCAATTGAGCTTTGCGTTGTCTTTCGGAACTCAGACGGAGCGTGTAAGTTGAGCTTCGGCTAGACTTTTTTGGAGCGAAGGAACGGCAGCAATGGGCAGATATGTGGATGGATTTGTGCTCCCCTTGTCGAGCGACAAGATCGAAACCTATCGGCAGTTCTCAGAGGCCGCCGGCAAGGTCTGGAAAGAATATGGAGCGCTCGAGTATATCGAGTGTATCGGCGATGACGTGCCGCCGGGTAAGCTCACCTCGTTTCCGCAGGCCGTCAATCTCGAAGCAGGCGAGACCGTCGTGTTCGCCTGGATCATCTACGAATCGCGCGAGCACCGCGACCGGGTCAACGCGGCCGTCATGAAAGATCCCCGCATGGCCGATAAGAACCCGGGC
>JANNUW010000353.1:0-2530 GCA_031414095.1 Hyphomicrobium sp.
CCTTGTGGCGCAACGCGCGTGCAACCAGTTCATCGACGCTGAGCGTTGGCGCCTCGACGATCTCGGCGAAAATGCGCAGATCGTGCTTGGACAGGTCCGGCGGTTTGCCGTCACGCCCCAAATACATCGGAAGGTCGGCCAATTCATCAGGCCCGCGTTCGAACGGCACGCCATAGTGCGCTTTGAGGCTGTCGAGATCCATCCGCACGCGACCGGGCAGGATCACACGGTCGGCGTCGAGCGGGCCCTTCAAGCGATTACGCACGATGGCTTCGGTCATCAGGGCGGCAACCTTGATGCCGATATTGTGCACGCGCCACGAGCCGGCAGGCAGCCCCACGCCCTCGACGGTTTGGATGAGGCGCGGTTCGGCCAGATGCCCGGTTATGAAGAGGAGCTTTTGAGCCATGCCATCCGCGCTTCGACCGCGCGTTCGAGTTCGGGGAAGGTTTCCACCACCGTTGTATCGTCGAACGCCTTCAGGCGCTCGGTGTTTTCGAGATCGATGCGGCGCGGATAGACCTTGACCATGCCCTTTGGCGCTTCGGTATCCATTTCCGCCGCCGTATCGCAGGCGAACACGATCGCGGGGACACGGCATTTGCCGGCTTGCGCAAAGACGTTGGTCGGCAGGTTATCGGAGATGCCGTAGACGCACTTGGCCACGGTATTCGAGGTCGCGGGGCCCAGGATCAGCGTGTGATAGACGCCATAATAGAAATTGCCGACGGGCGCTGAACTCGCGGTCTTGTCTTTGAAAATGCGCGTCCCTTCAGGGAATGCGAGGTCCTGCTTGTACATATTGAGCACTTCTTCGGCCGCGTTCGAGACGAACACATCGAGATCGGGCACGCGCTGCATCAGCGCCAAGGTCTCCTTGAAGAAATGCCCCGAGCCCGTCAGCGCCCAGCCGAAGCGCGGCGTCTTGATTTTGTCTTTTGCCATTTCGACAGATGTTCCCGCGCGCGCCGTTATTCAACTAATCCGCAAACGGGTCTTTCATCAAAATGGTGTCGTCGCGCTCGGGGGATGTTGAGAGCAACGTCACGGGACATTCAATAAGCTCTTCGATCTGGCGGACGTATTTGACGGCCTGGGCCGGCAGATCGTTCCACGAGCGCGCGCCACGCGTCGACTGAGACCAGCCCTCGAAGGTTTCCCAAATCGGCTCGATGCGCGATTGCGCGTTGCTGCCGGCGGGCAAGCGATTGATGCGCTCGCCATCGAGCATATAACCGATGCAGACCTTGATCTCTTCGAAGCCGTCGAGCACGTCGAGCTTGGTGAGCGCGATGCCGTCGATGCCAGAGACCTTGGCGACTTGGCGAACGAGTACGGCATCGAACCAGCCGCAGCGGCGCTTGCGCCCGGTGACGGTACCGAATTCGTGTCCGCGCTGACCGAGAAGTTCGCCGGTTGCATCGGTCAATTCAGTTGGGAATGGCCCTGATCCGACCCGCGTGGTGTAGGCCTTGGCGATGCCGAGCACATAGCCGACCGCGCGCGGCCCCATGCCCGATCCCGTCGCGGCCTGCGCAGCGACCGTGTTGGACGACGTCACGAACGGATAGGTTCCGTGATCGATATCAAGCAATGCGCCTTGCGCGCCTTCGAACAGAATGCGCTTGCGGTCTTTCTGCGCGTTGGCGAGCAGCTCCCACGTCACATCCATGAACGGCAGGATCTTGGGCGCGACCTCGGTCAGCTCGGCCATCAACTTGTCTTTTGAGATCAGCTCTTTTCCAAGCCCGGCGCGCAACGCGTTGTGATGCACGAGAATGCGATCGACCTTGGGGCCGAGCGTGCTCAGCGTTTTCAGGTCCTGCACGCGAATGGCGCGGCGGCCGACCTTATCTTCGTAAGCGGGGCCAATACCACGGCCGGTGGTGCCGATCTTGCCGTCGCCTGCTGCCTCTTCGCGGATGACATCGAGTTCGCGATGCAGCGGCAGAATGAGGGTCGCGTTTTCGGCGATGCGCAGGTTATCGCGCGTGATGACGACATTCTGCGCGGCGAGCCTCTTGATTTCCTCGCACAACGCCCACGGATCGACGACGACGCCATTGCCGATAATGCCGAGTTTACCCGGCCGCACGACGCCCGATGGCAACAGCGACAGCTTATAGGTATTGTCGCCGATGACGAGTGTATGCCCGGCATTGTGACCGCCTTGAAAGCGCACGACGACGTCGGCACGTTCAGACAGCCAATCGACGATTTTGCCCTTGCCCTCGTCGCCCCACTGGGCACCAACAACGACCACGTTTGCCATCAGTTTTGAACCTGCATCCCACAAGAATAGGCCCTGGCCTCGAAAGTCGAGCCAGGGCCATGAACTTTCCCGGCCTTATAACGCAGATTCGGGGCGTGCAATGGGGAAAGCAGCGATCTGGTTGCGGTCCATTGAGGCAACGGGCAGCCGTCACAATCAGTGCCCAGCCCAAGATCCTGCAATCCCGGCCAAGTACCATAATTCCAATATTCTGCTTTCCCGGCCAAGCACGCGGACGGAGCAAATCGCTCTCCACTA
>JANNUW010000354.1:0-2887 GCA_031414095.1 Hyphomicrobium sp.
CCCAGGTCACGGCGCCCATGATACGACCGGTCGAGGCCGATCCGCAACGCTTCAGCCTTGCATGCGCGCGAGCCGCAAGTCAGAAGCAAGCCGTACAAAAACATTATAGCTGATGTTTGGATAGCGCGCGCACCCATGCCCTTGACGCCACCTTCCCACGACAACGCCGCGCCGGATCGGGCCGCGCGCGGGTTACCTGATCCGGCAGACCTCGCGCACGGGGTTTTGAATGGCGACCGTGCCGTACTTGCACGTGCAATTACTCTCGTCGAGAGTACAAAGCCCGCGCACAATGCAGTTGCCCAGCAGCTTCTGCAGATCGTGCTGCCGCAAACCGGCAAGGCACTGCGCCTGGGCATTACTGGAGTGCCCGGCGTCGGCAAATCGACGACCATCGATCAGCTCGGCATGAACCTCGTCAAGCTCGGCCATAAGGTCGCCGTGCTCGCCGTCGACCCGACCTCGAAGCGCACGGGCGGCTCGATCTTGGGCGATAAGACACGCATGAACCAGCTTGCGATGTCGCCCGACGCGTTTATCCGGCCCTCGCCGACGTCGGGCACGCTGGGTGGGGTGACGCGCAAGACCCGCGAAACTATGGTCCTGGTCGAAGCCGCGGGATACGATGTCGTCATCGTCGAGACCGTCGGCGTTGGCCAATCGGAAGTCGCGGTCGCCGATATGGTCGATTTTTTTCTCGTCTTGCTGCTGGCCGGCGGCGGCGACGATCTGCAAGGCATCAAGAAGGGCATCATCGAACTCGCCGACATGATCGCCATCAATAAAGCTGATGGGGACAATCACACGCGCGCGGCACGGGCCGCCAACGATTATCAGAATGCGATCGCGATATTCACGCCCAAGGGCGCGCCATGGCTGCCGCCAGTCGTCACCATGTCGGGATTAGAAAACACCGGCCTCAACGTCGTGTGGGACAAGGTCTGCGAGCACCGCGCAATCATGACGCAAAACGGGCAGTTCGCGGCGCGCCGTCAGCGCCAGGCCGTCGAGTGGATGCGCGATATGCTGGGCGACCGGCTGATGGCCGCGCTCAAAACCAATCCGCAAGTGGCTGAGCGTTTGCCCGCGATCGAAACCGCAGTCCGCGACGGCCGCATGCTTCCCACGCTTGCCGCTGACGAGGTTATGGGGCTGATGGGACTGTGAGTGCGGCTACGTATGATTAATGCACGAAGCCGCAGGCCGTTCATGCACAAGGCCGTTGGCCAATAATTCACAGCGCCGTAGGCCAATGAGCGCTGCCCGTGTTGCCATTTGCCCGGCGCGCGGATAACAGTATTTCCTGCGAGGCGTGCCGGGGGGCATTCGATCGCTCAAGGATAAGATGATGAGTCAGATCATTAGCCCAGTCTTGAGACTGTGCACTTTGCTTGTGGCAGCGCTTGTGAGCGGCGGCTGCGATACGGCACCGTCGACGGGCGTCATCACCAGTACCATCGCCGCGACACCCGGGTTCGTGCCCGGTGTGCCGGCGGGCTTCCAATGCCCGCTCATTCCCAACGGCTTTGATCCAGCCGGTTCGATCTACCGCCTCGACAAGAGCGGCACCTACTACCGCGTGCGCGACTACAGCAAAGAGCCGACCGTGATGGCGCTCAGCGGCATCAAGCGTGACATCCAGATCTCGAATTATGCACTCAGCGATCAGCAGACGGCGAGCGCGGGATTGTCGTTCGAGCTCTTGAAGAATGCGCTGCCGGGTCTCGCCACCGACGGCTCGGCCGACATGAAGAAGACTGTCGCGGTCAACATCGTGGTCGAGGACATGAAGGGCGAATCGATCGACGATACCGCCGCCGATCATATTCTCGGCCTGTTCAAACAGTCGATCGAGCCGAAGTCCGGCAGCACCTATTATCTTGTCCGCGAAACGGTGAAAGCTGGCGCCGTCAGCTACTCCATGAAGCACGAAGACGTCGCCAAGTTCGGCGGCAAGGCGCAGATGGAAGGCCTCGCCAAGGGCAGCGCCAACGTCACGTTCCACGACAACAACGGCGCCTACGAGGTCAAACAGAAATTCACACCCGACCGCATTGCGGTCTGCGTGAAGGCTGCGGAAATCGTATTCGATAAATCGCGCGGCACGGCGGGCGGCACAGTCACTGCATCGCTGAAATCTCCGCAAGACAGCTCGATGCCGCCGATCAAGAACGTGGGCAAGAACTAGTTTGGTGCGTGCTGCAGAGGATCGCCGGCCCGTCATCCTACTGACGGGCTTCGGCCCGTTTCCAGGCGTCACAGCCAACGCCAGCACGGACCTTGTTGAGGCCCTCGCCGTCACGGCCGCCAAGCGCTTTCCAAGAAAGCGCGTGATCGCGCACACGTTGCCAACCGAATGGACGCGCGCGCCACAGCAATTGGAAACCCTTTACGCAACGCACACGCCGGTTTTGGCTTTGCATTTCGGCGTATCACAGCGGGCTACAGGATTTTGCATCGAGACCCAGGCCTGCAATACGCAGGACTTGCGACCGGACGCGCAAGACGTCTATCCTTCATGCGCATTCGTTTCGGCCGAGGGTCCTGCAACGCGCGATGTTTTGATTCCGGCGGCCGAGATCGTCGCGCGCCTCAATCAGATAGGTGTGCGCGCCGAACTCTCGCACCACGCGGGTACGTACCTGTGCAACAGCGTGCTCTACCGCTCGATCGAATGGGCCAGCAAAGCCGAAAGGCCCGTGTGCGCCGGCTTTATTCACATGCCGGCAAAGTACGCAGACCCGGCCTTCGGCTTTGCAACAGCGCTGCGCGGCGGCATTGAAATTATCCGCACCTGCCTGGACCTGCCTGAAGTGGGCCGGCCCGAACGTGGCGGGGCGCGCGTTAACCGGCGTTAACGGGTTTTGCCTTAAGGTGCCGCTGGCTC
>JANNUW010000355.1:0-1099 GCA_031414095.1 Hyphomicrobium sp.
CATCGCTGACAGCCCTGAAGCTCGGCGAACTGGCGCTCGAAGCAGGACTGCCGGCGGGTGTCTTGAACGTTGTGCCTGGCATGGGCACGGTTGCCGGCAAAGCGCTGGCGCTGCACATGGACGTCGACATGCTGGCGTTCACGGGCTCGGGCCCGGTCGGCAAGCTGCTGATGCAGTACTCGGGACAAAGCAATCTGAAGCGCGTCAGCCTCGAACTCGGCGGCAAGTCTCCGCAGATCGTGTTCGCCGATTGCCCCGACATGACCGCTGCTGCCGTCAGCGCGGCCTGGAGCGTGTTCTTCAATCAGGGCGAGGTTTGCACGGCGGCGTCTCGGCTTTTGGTTCAAGAAAGTATCAAGGCTGAGTTTGTCGAAAAACTTCTTCAGGTGGCCAAGAAAATCGTCCCCGGCGACCCGCTCAATCCGGCGACGAACTTCGGCGCCATGGTCAGCGCGGGTCAGATGAACACGGCGCTACGCTACATCGAGACGGCGCACAAGGAGGGCGGCGCGCTTCGCCTCGGCGGCAAACAGGTGCGCACCGAAAGCGGCGGCTTCTTCGTCGAGCCGACAGTGTTCGACAACGTCGGCGCGGGCGCAACGCTGGCGCGCGAAGAAGTCTTCGGCCCGGTATTGGCGGTCAGCACATTTAAAGACGAAGATGACGCCATCAGGCTCGCCAACGATACGGTTTACGGTCTCGCCGCCGGACTATGGACGCGCGATATTTCGCTCGCCCATCGTGCCGCGCGTGAACTCAGAGCCGGTCTCGTCTGGGTTAACGGCTGGGATAGCTGCGATCTGACGATGCCGTTTGGCGGCTTCAAGCAATCGGGTTTCGGCCGCGACCGCTCGATGCACGCGCTGCATAAATATGCCGACCTCAAATCCATTTCGATCACCTTGCGATAGAGACGAGCCACTCATGAACACGCACACGTCCTGGTTTCCGTCGGCCGCGCTGATCGGCGGCGAATGGGTGACCAGCGATAAGACCTTCGACGTTACCGATCCGGCGACCGGCAACGTCATCGGCCGCGTGCCGAATTTAGGCGTAGCTGAAACGCTGAAAGCCATCGACGCGGCGCAAGCCGCCTTCC
>JANNUW010000356.1:0-1056 GCA_031414095.1 Hyphomicrobium sp.
AGCGGGCCCGCATCAGCCAGGCTCAAAATGTTCAAAGCCGGCGCATCTATAACAAGAAGCACAACTGACAAGCGCAAAGCCGCGTGACGCTTTGAACAACAACGGATCTGTGGGACGAAAAAACGCCCCTCCCCGACTGCGTTGTCCCACAGTCTCCCCGGCTCTCCCGCCGGGGAGTTTTTGTTTGCGGGCAGCTGGAACGTTGCCCGCGAATATGAATGGCAGCTAATATTCAGTTCAGAATGGGTTCAGTGCGGACGGCGCAATATGAGCCTTATGAACGGCGCGATCGTCGGGCCGAACCTCGGAGAACAGCAGTCATGAAGCGCACGATCCTCGCCATCACCCTTATCGCTGCCGGCGCCAGTGGCGCTCATGCCTACGGCAGCTCGACCCGCGATATCGATGCCGCCCAGGCTCGCGAAGCCGCGCGTATAGAGCAAGGTCGTCGCAACGGATCATTGACCCGCTGGGAAGCTTTCCAGCTCAATCAAGAGCAGCGCCGCATCGAGCACCTGGAAAGCCGCGCCATGGCCGATGGCCACATCTCACGCAGCGAGCACGATCACATCCGCGCCGCGCAGCAGAGGGCCGATCGGCATATCACGCGCGAGAGCACCGACGGCGAGCGTCGCGGCTGGCGCAGGTGGTGGTGGTAAGTCGATAGTTGAGCGTTAGAATTCTCTAATTCTGTCTGCTAGGCCGCCTTGATCGGGCGGCCTTTTTTGTGGGCACTAAAGCAACATTGGAAATAGTGAAATGCGAATTTGACGCTCGCTCGCTCGGGCGACAAGCCGAATCAGATTAACAAGGGGTTAATCTCAGGCTTCATGTTCGGGAACGATGCGCATGGGAAATTCGCAAAGGTCACGCTACTCACCGCAGCTTTCCTCGGCACCGCCGGCGCCGCGACGGCGCAGAACTACGATGGCATCGGCCGACTGCGTTTTGGCGTCTTCATGCAGGGACATCTCATAATGTTCCGCCTTGGCATCAAATGGATCTACGGCCACGATCATTACGTAGATGATGTAAAACGCCGTTATCAGCCGTAAT
>JANNUW010000357.1:0-1331 GCA_031414095.1 Hyphomicrobium sp.
ATGAAGCGGTCTGATCGCACCGAAGAGCATCACCAGCGTTAGACGCAAAAGAAGCCTCAACCAGGTGAGGAGAAGGCGGAAGTTGTATCCGGCAGCGGCGAGGATGGCGTTGATCGCATCGCCTTGGGTTCCAGCCAGGTAGTTGCGCTCCATGCGATGCTCATTCTTGATGTGGCCGATGAGCGGCTCGACTGCGGCGCGGCGTCTCATCTCGCGTTTGATGGCGGGCGTCATTCTGCGTTTCTGGCCCGTCGTGTAGATTTTGAACGTATGGGTGAGTGGCGCATTGTGGCCGCGATATCCGGCGTCAGCGAGAAGGCGGTCGATGTCATTGCCGATCATGGCTTCCATCTCAGGAATCACCGTGGCGAGCGTGTGCCCGTCATATGGATTACCCGGCAATGCCTTGGCATGGAGCGCGAACAGACCGCCTTTTGAGCGGTGCAGCGTGGTGGCAATCGAGACTTTGACGCCGAACTCGTAAGGCTTGTGCGCCTTGCCTTTACCTATGCATTCCACTTCCGGGGCATGTAGGCTGTAGACTCTCGATCCAGTCGAGGGCAGGTTCTTCTTTGCCACCTGCTTCTATTTTTGGTTGAGAACCCGGCCCGCCAGATGCAGGGGATGGCGGAAGATATCCCGAAGTTGCTCATCATCAAGGATTTGCCGGCCAATATCGCGGATGGTGCGGCCAAGATAGGTTCTGAGCCTGCGCAAAGCTTTGCCAGCCCGCTTGAACTGCTTGGCGTGGGCGTAGCGTTGGTGTTTGATCAGCGCGAACTTGCCCACCCGCGTATAGGACTGGCGCAGATCAAGTCCTGTCTTCCTGGCCAGAGCCACCAGCTTCTCGCGGGCCCGGTGCAGGAGCTTGGCATCGGTGGGGAACATCACGTTCTTCGGCTGCACCGTGGTATCGACGATTACGCGGGCCGCGTATCTTGCGGTGCCATTGCTCCAGTCCGGATCGCCACACTCAGACTTTCCTGTAACAGCGCCGCACCCCGGCCCTCGCCCATCCTCTGCCGCCAGCGCGTCAGCGACGAACGGTCAAACGGCAGTTCATGGAGAAAGAACTCCTCGCCACAAAAGTATTGAAAGTAAGGATTCTCCACCCAGCGGTCGCACAGCTCTTCGTCGGAGAGATCAAAGGTGTATTTGAGGATCGCAAGCCCTGCCATCAGCCGCGTGGGCAGCGGCGGCATGCCGGGGCCATCTGCATAAACCTCACCGCATTTCCCTTCGATAAAGCTCCACGACACCGTCTTCGACAGCGTCACCAGCTCGTGCTTCAGGTTGATGATCTGGTCAAGGCGCGAGCGGAACAGGTCCTG
>JANNUW010000358.1:0-7329 GCA_031414095.1 Hyphomicrobium sp.
GCCTGCAGGATCCGCTCGCCGAACTCGTCAAGATCGAGCCCAAGGCCATCGGCGTCGGACAATATCAGCACGACGTCAATCAGGCGGACTTGATGCGCTCGCTCGATGCGGCTGTCGAAGATTGCGTGAACTCGGTCGGCGTCGATGTGAACACCGCCTCAGTGCCACTGTTGGCGCGCGTCGCCGGTCTCAACAAAACCATCGCCGAAAATATCGTCGTCTTTCGCAACGAGAATGGCGCGTTCAAGAAGCGATCCGACATCAAGAAGGTCGCCCGGCTCGGCCCCAAAGCGTTCGAGCAGGCGGTAGGTTTTCTGCGCATTATGAACGGCACAAATCCGCTCGATGCCTCGTCGGTGCATCCCGAAGCCTACGAGGTGGTCGAGCGCATCGCAGAGGCGATGAAGCGGCCGTTGAAGTCCATGATCGGCGATAAAGTTTTTCTGAAGTCGATCAGCCCCAAGCAGTTTGCCGACGAACGCTTCGGCATCCCGACCGTGACCGACATTCTGGCTGAACTCGAAAAGCCGGGCCGTGATCCGAGGCCGGAATTCAAAACGGCAACTTTCAAAGACGGGGTCGAGAAGTTATCCGATCTGAGGCCGGGCATGGCCTTGGAAGGTGTCGTCACCAACGTCACGGCGTTCGGCGCGTTTGTCGATATCGGCGTGCATCAGGACGGCCTCGTTCACATTTCCGAATTGTCCGACCGGTTCGTCAGCGATCCGCGCGAGGTGGTCAAAGCCGGCGATGTCGTGAAGGTGCGCGTCAAGGAGGTCGATATTGAACGCAAGCGGGTGGCGCTCAGCATGAAAACCGGCACCGGCGAGAGTGCCTCCAGCGGCCGCAGCGGCGGCGCGTTCGGAGGGGGCAGCCCATCGCCCGGAACCGCGCGGGGCGCAGGCCCGTCAGCCGGTCAGCGGCCAAGCGCGCCGGCTGGAATGGGATCTCGCCCTTCGGCCGGGCCGCCTCCCTCGGCAGCTCAGCCCGAGTCCGCACTGGCCGCCGCCATGCGCCGCGCCCGCGAACAAGGCAAAGGTTAGTTACGAGGGCATACAACCGCACCGCCAGCGTAGCACTGGCATGGCCGCCCGAATGACGCTAGATCAGACGCCAAACTCAAGCTTTAAACGCACGATCTGGAGCTTTTCTCATGACCGACAAACTGCAAGATATCGCCCGCGCTCTCGTCGCTCCGGGCAAGGGCATTCTCGCCGCCGACGAAAGCTCGGGCACCATCAAGAAGCGCTTCGACACCATCAATCTCGCCTCGACCGAAGACAGCCGCCGCGATTATCGCGAGATGATGTTCCGTTCGAGCGAAGCCATGAAGGGTCACGTCTCGGGCGTGATCCTGTACGATGAGACCATCCGTCAGAAGGCCAAGGACGGCACATCGCTGGTCGATGTGATGCGCGCGGCCGGCTCCATTCCCGGGATCAAGGTCGACATGGGCGCCAAGCCCTTGCCGGGTCCGACAGCTTCGGTCGAGACCATCACCGAGGGGCTCGATGGACTGCGCGAGCGCTTGGCCGAGTATCATGCGCTGGGCGCGCGTTTTGCCAAATGGCGCGGCGTCATCACGATTGCGAACGGCATGCCGACCTGGAACTGCGTCAAGGCCAATGCGCATGCGCTAGCACGCTACGCGGCGTTGTGCCAGGAAGCCCACATCGTGCCGATCGTCGAGCCCGAAGTGCTGATGGATGGCGCGCACTCGAGCCATGACATCGACGAATGCTACCGCGTGACCGAATGGACATTGCGCACTGTATTCCGCGAACTCTACGACGCACGCGTTTCGCTCGAAGGCATTATTTTGAAGCCCAACATGGTGATTGCCGGTCAGAAGTCGGCGCGTCAGGCGAGCGCGGCAGAGGTGGCCGAAAAAACGATTCGCTGTCTGAAAGCCACCGTGCCGTCGTCGGTGCCAGGCATTGCGTTCCTGTCGGGCGGGCAGTCAGACACGGTTGCGACCGAACACTTGTCGCTGATGAACGCTATGGGCGGGTTGCCGTGGGCACTCACATTCTCCTACGGCCGCGCACTGCAGGCCGCTGCGTTGCAAGCATGGGGCGGAAAGCCTGAAAATGTCGCGGCTGCACAGAAAGCGTTCACGCATCGCGCGAAAATGAATGGCCTCGCAGCGCAGGGCAAATGGGACGCCAAACTCGATAAAGCGGCTTAGTAAGAAACGGCTCACCAAGGCCCGTTCAATCTAAGCCACGTTCCCCTATAGGGGACGCGATCCCGGCTCAATGCGCGCTTACCGTGCACTTGGCCGGGAACGCAGTATGTTGGGAGTGGCGTCAAATAGCCTGTGGGCATCTCACCACCTTAACACCTGCGTCCCCGGACGAAGTGCCCGATCCGGGGTCTCGTCCAAGCGATCGAAGACGCGATCCCGGCTCAAGGCACGCGTCAACCGCGTGCTTGGCCGGGAACGCAGAATAATTGGGTATCTTGCCCATTGCGGCATGGCACCCCTCCCAACGCCTGCGCCCCCGGACGGGCGGCGAACGTGAGTGAGACGTGCCCGAGCCGCGGTCGCGTTCAAGCTAATTGGGGACGCGATCCCGGCTCAATGCACACTATTCGCGTGCTTGGCCGGGAACGCAGCATGTTGTTGCGCTCAGTTGTTCATCAGGCCCGAGATGGCGTCGGACATGTTGTCGATGGGTATGTATTTTTTCTTCGCCGCCTGCTTGCTGTTCTTGTCCTTCTTGGACTTTTTGCCGTCGGCCGACGGGGCAGGCACGGCATCGTCATTGAGCACCGAGTCACTGCTGGCAATGGCGGCCGTTTCAACGGCGTTGCCGCCGTCGAAGTCCATCGCCCGGCCCAGGGCCGATGAGATGCGGCTGTCATGGCCATAGATGTCGCCGAACGTCGTGACCTTTCCCGCATCATCGGCCATGGCGGTGAAGTACGTCATGTAGACGGGCACTTTCTTAGACAGCGTGATGTCGCCCTGTCCCATCCCCTGGCGCAGGCGCTCAGGCGACCAGCCGCGATCTTCGGCCATGAGGACTTCCGCAAATCGCAGCGGGTTTTGCACGCGGATGCAGCCGTGGCTCATGGCCCGGTACGATTGTCCAAACAGATTCTTCTGCGTGGTGTCGTGCATGTAAACATCGTGCGGATTTGGAAAGCGGAACTTGACGATGCCGAGGGGGTTCTGTCCGCCTGAAGGTTGCACGAAACTGTAGCTTCGGATTTCGGCCGGATTGATGCTGTCAGGATCGACCACCTTGCCATTGCGATAAGCGGTTAGGCCGTATGCCTTCATGACGCCTGCGCTGCCACCGCCGCCGCCAAACAATTGATCGAAGAAGCCGCCACCTCCGGCCTTCTGCAGGCGCGGCAGCAACTCGCGCGTTTTGATGCCGTCGGGGACGCCCCACGAGGGATAGAAGATGACGAATTCCAATTCGGCCTGGAACACGGGCGTTGCCCATTCCGGCATGCCGACGATGATCTTTTCCTGAAAGACGGGCTTGCCGTCTTTCATGGTCCGCGTCTGGAACTCCGGGATGTTATTCCAGACATAAAAGTTGCCCATATTTTCGGGCAGCCAGCGCCACTTCTCCATGTTGACAATGAGGCGCTGCTCGTTTTGCTTGGGGTTCGATTTCTTAGGCTGCCCTTCGGCGTTGAGCGCCGCCCGGGTGGCATTGTTCAACGTGCCGGATGGAGCCAAGCCTTGGCTGACTTGAAAGGCCGTGACGGCCTGGAGTAACGGCTCGTCGTATAAGTTTTCTTTGACGCCACCTTCGGCTGGCATTTTGAGACGGCGGCGCAGCAGCGCGACATCATCGCTTTCCACGCCCTTCTTCAAGACTTTGCCTGTCGGCAGCTTGATCAGCAGTGCCTCGTCGACAGGGCGCTCGGGCTCGGCGGGGCCGCGCGATTTGAGCAGTGCTTGGCGCAAGCGCTCGAACTGTTCGTGCTTTGGATTCTGATCGCGCAAATACTGGTCGGGCGATTGGCTTGCGGCTAGTTCGGCGATCACGGCCTTGGGCTCCTTGAGGGGTGGACGGGCATCGAGGATGCGGCTGATCGAGGGTGGATTGAGACGCCCGCCGCGAGCAAAACGAGCGTACTTCAACGCCGAGAGGGACAGCGTCACTTCCGCCTGCGCCAAAGCCTCGGGCGACGCCGCGACGGGCGCGGTTGGCCGTTCGAACGCGCTCGCTTCGAGCCCCCAGTCGCCCGCTTCGCTGAACGTCTTTGCGAGTTTGGCGGCGTTGTCGTTGAGGCCGCTATCGCTGACCCACAACGGCGCTGCGCTGGTGCCCGCGTAGAACTCGGTCACGGCGGCCACATCGTCTTTGTTTTGGTTGGTACTGGAGCCGGGCTCCGCGAGGCGCGCGTTGATCGCGGCTAACATCGGAGCAAACGACGGCGAGGCGGCCGCAGGAGCGGGATCGATTTTTGCTGCGTCCGTTTTTGCGGCATCTTCTGGTTTCGCAGATCCCTCTGCGTTGGCAGCCGGCTCCGGTGCCGTAGTGTCACCAGATTTGGCGTCGTCACTCGGCGGCGTTGGCGGCGCGTTTCTGACGATCGGCCACTCGATGGGGCTGGGCGTCGTTTGAGCGCCGACAGCGGACGCGGTGATGGCTGCTAATAGCGCCGTCGCGGCGCACTGCGCAAAGAGTTTAGGGTGGCAGGGGAACGGCATCAAAAGGCTCCGCAAAACGGGCTTGAGGTCGACGGCAACAGCATAGCAGTAGGCCCGAAAAGTGGGCGCCTTGGGGCAGACAATCACAAACGGCCTCGCGATAGAAGTGCTGCGGCATCGTGGCGGCGCGTCGCCGCGGTATTACTGGCATCATTGATCAACACAACTGGACTGCCAGCGCAATCCTTTGGTTTCCTGCACTGTTGGGGCGCTCAACTTTGTCCACGTCTTGTTTCGGCCGTAATCGATGCCGACACGGACGCAACCATGCGGCTCTCGCGAGATCAGAGCGGCCGCGAGAGGGCTTTTTAATATGACAGGCCGGCCGCCAGCTCCCCAGTTTTGCCTGCAATTCGAGTGCTGTGCGGGTGCCAATGTGAAGGCGCGGGCGGACGCGAACGTGAGCCGGCTGGCGCTGGCACTGGACTTGACGCCGATCAGTTCCGTCATCCTGTCGGGCTTGCCCGGCGAGCCGTTCGACGCGGCTGCCATGCAGCCCTTGATTGCGCTGACGCAAGCAAAAGGTATCGCCGCGCTAGTTCAGGGGGAAGTTCAATGGGCCAAGGATTTGCGCGCGGACGGCGTACACTTGGCCTGGAGTGACGATGTCCCGGCCGCTTTCGCGGAAGCGCGGCGAATCATCGGACCCAACAATATTGTGGGTGCCGACGCGGGGCGCTCGCGCCATGATGCGATGGCGCTGGCCGAAGCCGGTGCCGACTACATCGGCTTTGGTATTCCGCCCCATGTTGGAAACCGCCGCCAGGCGGCCGAGCGGCGGCTCGATCTCGCAGCATGGTGGGCTGAAATTTTCGAAATTCAAGTTATGGCCCTCGACGTCGATACTGCCGAAGACGTGGCCAGCCTCAGCGCCGCTCAGGCAGACTTTATCGCGGTGCGTCTTGCGGCGTATGAAAGCGACGAGGAGTTTTCAGCTCAACTCACCGCTCTCAGTGCCGCTCTCAAACTTCCGGCTTAATCTCGCGTGATAGGCTCTTGGGTCAGACGCGCGTAAAAAAGAGTGTCGCTTAATGTCATCGCGCGCCATGTTGATCGGAGCAATAGCCATAGCGGGTCTGGGTGCCGGGGCCGCCCTCGTGGCGTTTGGCATCGTGCCCCTAGGGACAAATAGCGGATCGGGCTCATCTCAGCCGGACGCAACTGAGACGCAGCCCGCCGGCGATCCGGCCAGCGATCATAACAAGTCGGTCGCCAAGACCGGTGGCGAAAACGCCGCCTATGAAGCCTTCGACCAAGGCAAATATCTGACCGCGCTGGCGCTGGCCGAAGAGGCCGCAAAAAAAGACGATCCGCAGGCGCATACGCTCATCGGGCGCATTTATGCAGAAGGTCTGGGCGTGTCGAAGGACGAGTCGACTGCCGCGCGCTGGTACGCCAAAGCCGCCGAGCTTGGCGACACGCAGGCCATGCTGGCTCTGGGTACCCTGCTTGCAGACGGCCGTGGCGTTGTCAAGGATCGCACCCTGGCGGCTGAAATGTTCGAAAAAGCCGCCATGACCGGCGATGCGCTCGCCAACTATAATTTAGGTCTGATGTTTCTGAGGGGCGACGGTAAACCGGAGAATCCCTACCGCGCGGCCGAGCACATTCGTTATGCCGCGAGTAAAGGCGTCGCTGCCGCTCAATATGACATGAGCTCGATGTATCTGGCCGGCAGCGGCGTGCCCAATGATGCTCTCGAAGCGGCGCGCTGGATGTCGAAAGCCGCGTCTCAAGGCCTGACGTCGGCTCAGTTCGATTATGCTGTCATGCTGTTGCAAGGGCGCGGCTTGAAGACCGACGAGTCCAAGGCCGTGCAGTATTTGAAGGCGGCGGCTGAAAAAGGCGTCGTCGGCGCGCAAAACCGTATGGGCCATATTTATGCCGAGGGTGTGGGCGTCGAAGCCAACCCGATCGAAGCGGCCAAGTGGCGGCTGATCGCCAAGACCTCGGGGCTCGCCGATGACAAATTGGATTTGATGGTTGCCGCTATGCCCGATGCCGACCGCGCCAAGGCCACGGCTGCCGCCGAAAAGTGGACCGAGACAAAACAAGTCAAGGCCATGGATTAACCTCGTTGGCCGGCCTTGGCCGATCCGCTTTGTCTTGCGGCCCAACTTGGAAGGGGCTATCGGGGCGCTTGCTCATTGATCGACTGAGACCACGGGAAACCCAACTGCGATGGCAGCCTCCGCTCTAATGACCGTAATGATGACCGCCGCGCGCAAAGCCGGGCGCGGATTGACGCGCGATTTCGGCGAAGTCGAGCAGCTTCAGGTCTCGATCAAAGGACCCGCGAACTTCGTCTCGGAAGCCGATCACAAGGCCGAAGAGGTTATCTTTCGTGAACTGTCGAAGGCGCGTGCCGATTACGGGTTTTTGATGGAAGAGCGCGGCGAGGTGGCGGGCGCTGACAAAACCCACCGCTGGATCGTCGATCCGCTCGATGGCACGACGAATTTCCTGCACGGCATCCCCATGTTCGCCGTTTCAATCGGATTGGAGCGCGAGGGGCAGCTTGTTGCCGGCGTCATTTACAACCCGATTGCCGATGAAATGTTTACGGCCGAGAAGGGCAAGGGCGCGTTTGTCAACGACAGGCGCCGTCTTCGTGTCGCGGCGCGCAAGTCATTGTCCGATGCCGTGGT